>NZ_JBSFNC010000004.1:0-143162 GCF_053586895.1 Amycolatopsis sp. NPDC003731
GGACCTGTGATCCGCCGGATCGGCCGGCCCGCGACGCCGGCCACCCCCGCGGTGTCGGCCACTCCCGCGGTGTCGGCCACTCCCGCGGTGTCGGCCACTCCCGCGGTGTCGGCCACTCCCGCGGTGTCGGCCACTCCCGCGGTGTCGCGAATGACTCATTCGGGACCTCCGGTGTCCCCAATGAGTCATTCGCGGCATCGAGTTCTCCCCGCGGCGGGGCCGTTTCTCCTCGCGGGCGGGGCCGTGTCGTTCGGGCGCTGGTCAGCCGACGCTGGTCAGCGGCGGCAGGCCGAGCGCCCTGGCGAGCGCGTCCAGTTCGCGGCGCACCGGACCGGCCAGCGGCACCCCCAGCGCCCGGCACTGCTCGAGGTGCTGGGCCTCGCGCCAGCCGGGGTAGCGGATCGGCGCGCCGCCGTCCCAGCCGAGCATGCTGCCGAACAGGGCGCTCGCCGCGCGGTAGAAGCCGTCGGCGCTGCGCAGCGTCGTCGGCGCGATCGCCAGCACCAGCAGTCCGGTGTCGTGCTCGTGGTCGGCGACGCCGGACAGCACGCCGGCGAGGACCTCGACCAGCAGCGTCAGCCCGGCCGCTTCCGCGCCGGGGCGGTCCATGTCGAAGACGAACTCGGGGTACGCGCCGCCCGGTGCCGCCATGCCCAGCGGGTTCATCGGCTGGCCGGGCTCGCCGCCCGCGGCCAGCACCAGCCCGATCATGGCGTGCGGCAGGGCGCGGGCGGCGTGGTGGCCGGCCCGGCCGAACGGCCCGATGCCGCGCAGCGAGACGAGCCCGACGCCGAAGCGGCCGGCTCGCGTCACCGCCCGGTCCATGGCGTCGCCGACGGCCCAGAGCCCGGGCGCGCGGCGGTAGTCGATCAGCGCGGCGGCCCCGCGGTCGGCGATCATCAGCGGCTCGGCGTGCGGCACGACGAGCCCGTTCTTCAGCAGCGGCAGGTGGACGCGGGTCAGGTCGGCGACCCCGGTCTCCGGCGAGCCGGTGAGATCGCCGTGGCAGAGCGCTTCGGCGGCGATCCGGGCGCGGGTTTCGGGGAGACCGTGCGCGGCGAACACGTGTGCCACGAGGGTGACCAGTTCGTCGGCCCGCACGCGGGGCCAGGCCTGTTCCGGGATCGGGGTTTCCGGGACTTCTTCTTCGACGATGCCGGGTTCGGGGCGGGCGGAGCGGAACGGGCGCGGTCTGAGAGGCACTTCCCCGACCTTGCCCAGCGCCGCTGCGGGCGTCAACGACGACGGCCCCGGCCTACCCGACCGTGTGATCGAGTGGTCCGCAGCGACGTACCCTGGGCGGCATGTGCCGAAACATCACCACCCTGCGGGGGCTGCAGCCGGCCGCGACGGGCGAGGAGATCGAGGCCGCGGCCCGCCAGTACGTCCGCAAGGTCACCGGCGTGCAGTCGCTGTCGCCCGCCACCCGCGAGCCGTTCGAGGCGGCGGTCGCCGAAATCACCCGGATCACCGCACAGCTGCTGGAGGAGCTGCCCGAGCGCCGCCAGCCGCCGGCGACCGTGCCGCCGCTGCGCCGTCCGGAGGTGCAGGCGCGGATCGCCGCGAAGGCGTTGCGCCAGCCTTGAATCAGCGCGCGGGCTGGGCGTAACCCCGCTCGCCGGTGTGGTCGACGCCGTCGTCCTTCGACAGGCTGTAGAGCCGGATCTCGATGCCGTCGGGGTCGTTGAAGCGGACCATCCACCCGGTGGTGGCTTCGAACAGCGGCGGGTGCTCGACGCCGAGCTCGTCCAGCCGCGCGAGCCACGCCTCGGCGGCCGCGCGGTCGGCGATCGAGAAGCAGACCGGGTCGAACCCGGCGAGCCCCGCGGCGGCCGTCTCCTGCACGCGCAACGCCACCGGCACGCCGTCGACGCTGCCGGCCACCCCGCGCACGACGCCGTCGGCGTCCGGGAACTCGTGGGTGACGTCGAGCCCCAGCACGCGCTCGTACCACTCGCGGCTGCGCGCCAGGTCGCTCACCGGGAACTTGACGTGGTGGAAGCCTTCGATCTTCGCGGTCATCGCCGCCCCTCTCGCCTCGCCGACCTGGAGCGTAGCGCCGGCCGCCGAAATTGTCGGTCCCCGTCGTTAGGCTGCCCGCATGGGCGGACAAGCACTGGTTTTGGGCGGCGGCGGGGTCGCCGGGATCGCGTGGACGACGGGGTTGCTGGCGGGGCTGGCCGAGCACGGCCAGGACCTGACGGGCGCGGACCTGCTCGTCGGGACGTCGGCGGGGTCGGTCGTGGCGGCGCAGGTGGCGAGCGGCCGTCCGCTGGCCGAGCTGTACGCGCGCCAGGCCGATCCGGCCTTGCAGACGCCGGAGATCCCGGCCGAGATCGACTTCGAGAAGTTCGCCGCCGACTTCGGCGGCGCGGTCACCGGCGCGAGCGACCCGGCCGAGGTGCGCCGGGCGGTCGGGAAGCTGGCCTTGGCGGCCGAAACGGTGTCCGAGGCGGATCGCCGCGCGGTGATTTCCGCGCGGCTGCCGGTGCACGAGTGGCCGGCGCAGCGCCTGGTCATCGTGGGCGTGGACGCGGAGACGGGCGAGCCGCGGCGGTTCGACCGCGAGTCCGGCGTCCCGCTGGTCGACGCGGTCGCGGCGAGCTGCGCGGTCCCCGGCGTCTGGCCGGCGGTGACCATCGGCGGCCGCCGGTACGTCGACGGCGGCGTCCGCTCGGCCGAGAACGCCGACTACGCGGCCGGCTTCCAGCGCGTGACCGTGGTTTCGCCGCTGGGGGTGGACGCCCCGCTGCCGATGGAGAAGCCGCTGCTGGAGGTGCTGGACGACCTGCGCGCGGCGGGCGCACAGGTCGCGCTGATCACGCCGGACGAAGCATCGAAGGCGGCGATCGGCGAGAACCCGCTCGACCCGGCCACGCGCACGCCGGCCGCCGAAGCGGGGCGTGCGCAGGGTGCCGCGCTCACGCTGACCTGGTCCTGAGCGGCCGGGCCGGCACCAGCAGGCCGGCGACGCCGAGCAGCAGCCCGCCGCCCGCGACGGCGAAGATCCAGGTGCCCGGCAACCGGGCTTCGCCGGCGGTGTCGGTCGCCGTCTCGGCCTTGCCAGGCCAGTGGCGTACCTCGATGCGGCTGCCGCGGACGTAGCCGCGCCCGGTGCGGATGCGGGTGTGGCGGTCGTAGCTCGTGGGCGTCTGCACGTCCATGAGCCGGCCGTCGACGCCGGCGACGACCCGGCCCACGTCGACCACGCGCTCCACGGTCGCCGGGGCCACCACCGAACCGGCCCGCTCCCGCAGCGTGGCCGCGAGGAAGACCAGGCCGCCGAAGGACACCAGCGCGAGCGCCAGGCAGGCCATCGAGAACGCCGTCACCGGCGCACCCCGGGTGCCCGGCTCCCAGCCGGGGCCGTCCGGGTCCCATCGCGTGCGCATGCCGTGAGCACGCCGGAGGCACGGCCCGGGTTGCCTCGGGCCGTCGGCTACGCTCGTGGAGCGAGGTAGCGTGTCCGAGCGGCCGAAGGAACATGTCTTGAAAACATGCGAGGGGGCAACCTCTCCGTGGGTTCGAATCCCACCGCTACCGCACTGAGAACCCGGGCGCCCGCCGCGCCCGGGTTCAGTTTTCCGGCTCCAGCAGGTGCGCCTGCACGCGCTCGAACGCCGCGGCGATCGTCGCCTGCTCCTCGGGGCTCAGCAGGTCGATGAGGTGCTCGCGCACGCCCTCCACGTGCGTCGGCGCCGCTTTCTCCAGCAGCGCGAGGCCCTCGTCGGTCGCTTCCGTGATGACGCCGCGCTTGTCCTCCGGGTCACGCGCCCGCCGGACCAGGCCCGCCTCCTCCAGCTTGGCCACCTGGTGCGAAAGCTTGCTCTTCGTCGACCCCATGTACATCGCCAGCTCGGACATCCGCATCCGGCGGCCGGGCTGCGACTGCAGGCAGACGAGCACCTCGTAGTCGGTCAGCGACACCTCGTGCCGTTCGGCCAGCTCCCGGTGCAGCCGCTGCCGCAGCAGGAGCGTCGACACGACGTAGGAGCGCCACGCCGCCATCTCGGCATCGTTCAACCACCGCACCGCACGCTCCTCGGCCATAAGGCAGCGTAGAACGCTGATCAACGAATCGCGCGCTCCGACGCCGATCCGTCGGCCGCTGAAAACCCCGGCGCAACATCGCCCGAAGGTGGGGTTACGAAAAGGTTGAGACTCGGCCGGGAAAGGCGCATTCTGCTTGTCGGTGGACGGTCGGTCAGGGTAGACGGCACGGCTCTCCGCCAGGAGAGGTCAGGTGGTTGTGTGGCGGGTGATTCTCGCGGTTGACCGCCAGCTGCGTCCCCGCGACCGGAACGGACACCTACCGGTTCGGCCGCGACTGTGAACAGCCGAGAGCGGGCTTCCATGCGTATCACGCATACGGCGTCGGTCGGGCCTGGCTCCGGTCACGGCCTCGGAAGCCGTGATGACAGCGCCTGAACGCCGGCCCAGGAAGCGGCCAACCGCTCGACCAAAGACATACCTCGGTACAAGCCTGGGTGCGCCCGTCAGCGCGACGGCCGCACCCAGGCTCGTTAACATTTGCGGGTGAGATTCGACGACGACGCCGGTCTGGACGCCTCCGAAGTCCAGGACCTGCGCGGAAGCGGTGGAGGCGGCGGCGGGATCGGCGGCCGCGTGGCGCTCGGCGGCGGTGGGCTCGGGATCGTCGGCGTGATCATCTACTTCGTGCTGTCCCAGCTGGGCGGGGTCAGCACCGGCGGCAGCGGCCTGAGCGGCGGGCTCGGCAGCGTCGGGTCCGGCCAGCAGGTCGACAACTCGAAGCTCGCCAGCGAGTGCAAGACCGGGGCCGACGCCAACAAGAACCACGACTGCGCGATCGTCGCGGTCGTGAACTCCGTCCAGGACTACTGGGCGCAGCAGTTCGCCCGCTCCGGCTCGACGTACCAGAAGGCCCCGACGAAGTTCTTCAACGGCGGCGTGCGCACCGGCTGCGGCAGCGCCACCTCCGACACCGGCCCGTTCTACTGCCCGGCCGATTCGGACGTCTACATCGACCTGTCCTTCTTCGACGAGCTGAAGACCCGCTTCGGCGCGCAGGGCGGGCTCTTCACCGAGGCGTACGTGCTCGCCCACGAGTACGGCCACCACGTGCAGAACCTGCTCGGCACCTCCCGCAAGGGCACCGGCACCGGCCCGACGTCCGGTTCGGTGCGGCTGGAGCTGCAGGCCGACTGCTACGCCGGCGTCTGGGCCAACCACGCCTCGACGACGCCGACCGAGAGCGGCAAGCCGCTGATCACCGACGTCACCCAGGACGACGTCAACTCCGCGCTGGACACCGCGTCCCGCATCGGCGACGACTACATCCAGGAGAACCTCGGCGGCGGCCAGGTGGACCGCTCGAAGTTCACCCACGGCACGTCCGCGCAGCGCAAGAAGTGGTTCACCACCGGCTTCCAGACCGGCGAACCCGCCCGCTGCGACACCTTCGGCACCAACAACCTGGGTTGATCCACGACGAAGGGGCCGCCCCGCAGCCGGGACGGCCCCTTCGGTCTGTCGTCAGGCGGTCAGTGCGTGCGGGTCACCCGCGACGGCGCGGGCGGAGAAGTTCCGCTGCGCCTTGCGCTCGGCGGCCTTCTGCTTGGCCGCCTTCGCCTTGCCCGGCTGGACGCCGTTGATGCTCTCGGTGCTCGTCGCGTAGACGCCGAGGGCCCAGGCGAGGCCGTCCGCGTTGCGGTCCAGCGCGACCCGGTCGATGTTGCCCAGGTTGTCGCAAGCCTGGTGGTAGCACGGGTCGAACGCGACGCCGGCCTGGCCACCCCACTTCGCCGCCTGCGCCGGGGTCTTCAGCACCTCGGCACCGGTGTCGAGGCCGCCGGCCGGGATGCCGACGGCGATGAACTCGCCGTAGTCCGAACGCCCGGTGAAGTCGGTGCCCTCGAGGGACACCCCGCGCGCGGCCTGCATGAAGTCGACGAAGGTCTTCTCGATCTGCGCCGAGCCGTACGGGCCGGCACCCGCGCCGACGCCGTCGGAGTTGTCGCCGTCGTAGGCGAAGTAGCCGGCGTTGGGCGAGCCGATCATGTCGAAGTTCAGGTACAGCGCGATGTCGAGCTGCTGCTCGAAGGTCAGCTGGTCGACGTAGTAGGTCGAGCCGATCAGGCCGAACTCCTCCGCGCTCCAGAAGCCGAAGCGGACGCCGTTGTTGACCTTCGGGCTGCTGCCCAGCTGCAGCGCGGTCTCGAGCAGGGCCGCGGAGCCGCTGCCGTTGTCGTTGATGCCCGGGCCGGCCGGGACGCTGTCGAGGTGCGACCCCAGCATCACGACGTTGTCCTTGCGGCCGGTCTTGGTCTCGGCGATGACGTTGTAGCTGGTCCGCGCCTCCTGGAAGGCCCGCAGCTCCAGCGTCACGCTCTGCCCGCCGAGGGTGGCCAGCTGCGCCCCCGCGGCCGCCGTCACGCCCCCGGTCGGGATCGCGGCGTTCTCCGGACCCCCCAGGGTCCCATTGAGGTCGCCGTCGGTGTTGTTGTAGACGATGGCGCCGATCGCCCCCGCGGCGGCGGCCGTCTGCTGCTTCTGCGCGAACGAGCAGCCACCGCGCTTGATCAGCGCGATCTTGCCCGCGACGTCCGCGGTGTAGTCGGTGGCCTCGCAGCCGCTGGTGTCGTCCACGGCGACCACGGACAGCGGCGCGGTGATGCCGCCGACCGGCGTCGACTTCGTGTACTCCATGGCGATGACCGGGACGTTGGCGCCGCCCGCGGTCAGCTTCTCGGCGAGCGTCTCCGAGTAGGTGAACGGGAACTCCTGGCGGGTGACCTGGAAGCCGGCCGCCTCGAGCTTGGTGGCGATGTACTCGGCCGACTTCTGGTGGCCCTCGGTGCTCGCAGCGCGGGTACCGCCGTTGGTGTCGGCAATGCGCTGGAGGGCGATCAAGTGCCGGTTGACGCCGTTGACGTCGACCTTTTTGACGAGCTGCTTCGCCAGGGCGGGACCGTCGGGGACCGTGTTCGCGGCGGCGGCCGGGGTCAGGCCGAGCACCAGCGTGGCACCGGCGGCTATCGCCACCGGCGGGAGGAACTTCGTTCTGAAGAGTGACATGGTTGCTCACCTTTGTTCCCTATGCGAAGTCCGTCAATGCGCCTTTCGGCGGGAACTTTCGCCGCGGTATACAGTCGACACATGTACGCGATCACCATCCGTGAACCAGGTGACCCGGACGTTCTCGAGTGGGCGGAGGTCGCGGACCCGCGGCCCGGACCCGGCGAGGTGCTGCTGGAAGTCGCGGCGAGCGCGGTGAACCGCGCGGATCTGCTGCAGCGCCAGGGCCACTACCCGCCCCCGCCCGGTGCGAGCGAAACCCTCGGCCTCGAATGCTCCGGCACGATCGCGGAACTCGGCGAGGGCGTTGAAGGCTGGAACGTCGGCGACGAGGTCTGCGCTCTGCTCTCCGGCGGCGGCTACGCGGAGAAGGCGGTCGTCCCCGCGGGACAGCTGCTGCCGGTGCCGGGCGAGATCGACCTGCTCACGGCGGCCGCGCTGCCCGAGGTGGCCTGCACGGTGTGGGCGAACGTCGTCATGCACGCGAACCTCACCGAGGGCGAGGTGCTGCTGGTCCACGGCGGGGCGGGCGGCATCGGCACGCACGCCATCCAGGTCGGCAAGGCGCTCGGCGCGACGGTCGCCGTCACCGCGGGCTCGCCGGACCGGCTCGAGAGCTGCCGCCAGCTCGGCGCCGACATCACGATCAACTACAAGGAGCAGGACTTCGTCGAGGTGCTCCGCGCGGAGACCGGCGGCGCGAACGTCATCCTCGACAACATGGGCGCGTCCTACCTGGGCCGCAACGTCGACGCGCTGCAGCAGGACGGCCGGCTGGTCATCATCGGCATGCAGGGCGGGGTCAAGGGCGAGCTGAACGTCGGCGCGCTGCTCGGCAAGCGGGCGTCGGTGTTCGCCGCGGGCCTGCGCTTCCGGCCGCTGGACCAGAAGGCCGCGATCGTCGCCGACGTCCGCGAGCGGCTGTGGCCGCTGGTCGCCGAAGGTCTGGTCAAGCCGATCGTCGGCCAGGTCGTGCCGATGGCCGAAGCCTCGACCGCGCACCGCGTCCTCGAAGAGGGCAGCGTGTTCGGCAAGGTGCTGCTGGCCGCGAAGTCCTAACGCAGTTCTTCGAGGACCCGCACGAGCTGGTTGATCTCGAAGACGTTGGAGTAGTGGGCGAGGCCGATCCGCACGGCGCCGCCCACTTCTCCGACGCCGAGTGACGCGAAGACGCCGCTCGTGCCGTCGTCGGCGAAGGCGCACAGGCCCTGCGTCGCCAGGTACTCGGCGACTTCGGGCGCCTTCTTGCCGGCGACGGCGAAGGCGAGCGCGGGGATGCGGCGCATGGCGTTGCCGATGACCATGATGTGCCGCAGCGACAGCAGTTCCGTGGACAGCTGCGCGAGCAGCCCGGCGTGGTAGGACTTCGCCGACCCGAGCGAGGTGACCAGCCGCTCGCGGCGCGATCCGGTGGCGGCGTCGTCGAGGCCGGAGAGGTAGTCGATCGACGCGATGAGGCCGGCGAGCAGCGGGTAGGCGTGCGGGCCGAGCTCCAGGCGGGCGGCGCCGCGGGCCATCGGGTCGAGCGACGCCGACGGGATCCGTTCGATCAGCTCGGGGTCGCGGAAGACCAGGGCACCCACCGAGGGGCCACCCCAGGCCTGCGCGGACACGACCATGACGTCGGCGCCGAGGGCGTTGATGTCGAGCGGCAGGAAGGGCGCGGCGTAGGTCGCGTCGACGACGACGAGCGCGCCGACCCGCTTGGCGAACTCGATGATCGTCGGCACGTCCGGCCGGGTGCCGACGGACCCGGACGCGAGCGTGACGGCGACGGCCTTGGTGCGCGCGGACACGAGCTGCTCGTACTGCCACGCGGGCAGCTCGCAGGTCTCGATGTCGATCTCACCCCAGCGCACGACGGCGCCGACGCGCTTGGCGGCGCGTTGCCAGGGCGCCAGGTTGGCTTGTTCGTCGAGCCGGGACACGACGACTTCGTCGCCGATGGTCCACCGCTCGGCGAGCGCGTCGACGAGCCGGCGCAGCATGACCGGCGCGCTCGGCCCGAGCACGACGGCAGCCGGGTCGGCCCCGACCAGGTCGGCCACGGCCCGGCGGGCCGCGGTAACGATGCTTTCCGCGCGTTGTGAGGCCGGAAACGCTCCGCCCGGCCCGGACACCGGGGCTCGCATCGCCGTGGAAACGGCCGAAGCGACCTGTTCCGGGACCAGCATTCCGGCGGCGCCGTCGAAGTGAATCCAGCCGTCACCCAGCGCGGGAAAGAGCCCACGGATACGAGCGACGTCGAACGCCATGGGGACACCGTACGGACGTGCGGTTTCGCCGTGCGTCCGGGGTTGGGTGGAGAGCCACCGGGAACCCGGTTTACGGCTACGCTCGGAGACGGACACCCCCTGGGTGTCGCGGAGCGTGTCGAAGGCAAGCCAGGATGGAGCACATGACCGAGCCGAACTTCACAGCGGGTGACCCGGGCCAGGAATCTTCACCCCACGTGGTGGTCGTCGGACCGGACGGCACGCCAGTGGGCGCAGCCCCCGTCGAGGGCGACCACCCCGAATCGGTGGGCGACCTCGTCGAGGAGCCGGCGAAGGTGATGCGCATCGGCACGATGATCAAGCAGCTCCTGGAGGAGGTCCGGGCGGCCCCGCTCGACGACGCGTCCCGCACGCGCGTGCGGGAGATCCACCAGACGTCGATCCGCGAGCTCGAGAAGGCCTTGGCCCCGGAGCTGCAGGACGAGCTGGAAAGGCTGGTCAGGCCGTTCACGAACGACTCGACCCCGTCGGACGCGGAGCTGCGGATCGCCCAGGCGCAGCTGGTCGGCTGGCTGGAGGGCCTGTTCAGCGGAATCCAGACGGCCCTGTTCGCCCAGCAGATGGCGGCCCGGGTCCAGCTGGAGCAGATGCGGCGTGGGCTGCCCGCTGGCCCTTCGGGGCTGGCCGGACACGGGCATGGGCCTGACCACGGGCCGGGGATTTCGGGGACGGGCCAGTACCTCTGAGTGGAGGTTGTCCACAGACCGAAGGGCCTGTGGACAACCTCTGTGGACAAGTCGGCACGGCGGGGGGTCTGTCCGGGGGTGCCGATAGGCTCCTCAAAGGTCGCGAATGACTCATTCGGGACGTCCGAGGTCCCGAATGAGTCATTCGCAACACCGCGGGCCCGCCGCCCAACCCGGCACCCCACCCAGGCCTCCCCCGCCACCCCGATCCGAAGCCAGCACGCGGCCGGTGGTGCCGGGTCAAGGCACGCTTTCCCGCCTTGACGCGGTACCACCGGCCGTAGTCACAATCACGGCTTCGGGGTGGTGGGCAGCAAGCGAGCACCCGCCCAGATCAGCCAGGGCTCCGGGCAAAGACCCGCCTCCACCCCACAGCGGCGACCGACTCAGCCGGCGACCTCGCGCCGGGCCGCGACGTCCTCCTCCAAGCGGGCCAAGCGCTCCTCGTACTTCGAGATCGCCGCCAGCCGGGCCCGGATGCGGGCGTGCTCCGCGCGGACCTCCTCGGCCTCGTCCGGCGCGTACTCGAGCCGCTCCGCCAGGCGGGCCACCGACCCCGGCCGCTCGAAGGCCGCGATACGGGCCTCCAGCGCCGCCAGGTGAGGCGCCAAGCGGCGCTGCTCGTCGTACAGCCACTTCACGTGGCCGTCGAGTTCCTGCGTCGCGTGCTCGACGTCCCGGCGCAGGTCGGCGAGGTGGCCGTGCAGGCGATCGAGTTCGGGCTGGATGCGGTCGGTCGCTATCTGCTCGATGCGCGGCCGGAGCCGGGCCATCACCGGTCGCCAGGCCAGGCCGGCGAGCGCTTTCGCCCGTGGAACCACCACTCCGCGAATGTCACTCACTGTATGATCTCGATTCTTCCGGAGTCACGCCAAGTGCTCAGCAGCTTCGATTCCGCGTGCAGCCGGTGTTCCGCGGTGACCCCGACCTTGCTGCCCCAGGCGTGCTCGAAGTCGGTCTGGTCCGGCCGTTCGATGATCGACACCCCGGTGAGGCGCACCAGCGCCTCCGGGAACAGCTGCCGGCACAGGTAGGTCACCAGCGTGCCGGTCGTGGCCCAGACTTGCTCGTCCGCGGACAGGCCCAGCAGCTTCGACAGCGGCAGCACGAACTGCCGGTTCGGAATCGGCACGAACCCCAGGTCGGCGGGCCACCAGTCGGGCAGCGTCTCGGGCTCCCAGAACAGCCGGCCCGGCTCGGCGAGCAGGTACAGCCGCGAGGTGTAGTCGGCGAACGTGTACGGCGAGACCATGACCCCGCGGTGGACCACCACGACGTCGGTGCGGCGGCCGTACGTCGGTTCGGCGTCCGGTTCGTCCAGCGCGAAGGTCGTCATGCGGAAGACGAGGTCGCTGCCGTCGATCAGGGCGGCTCGCTCGGCGTCGGGCGTCATCGGCGCGTTGCCGACCACCGCGATCGTCTCGACGCGCTGGCCGCGGGCGTAGGCGATCAGGAGGTCACGGAGCATGTCACCCTCGGCGAGCTGCTCGGAGGCTTCGCCCGCGAACTGGGTTTGACTCATCGCTCCCCCAAGGCATCGGTGTCCGGGGCCGCCGTCAGGCGGCAGCCGAGCAGACGGACAATAGCCGACAGACCACTGTCGTTACCCGGAAGGGGTCCTCTGTGACCGCGCTGGCCATCGTCCCGGCGAGGGGCGGCTCCGTCGGGCTGCCGGGCAAGAACCTGGCGCCCTTCCGGGGCCGTCCGCTGGTCGCGCACACCGTGCACACCGCCGTCGCGGCCGGGATCGCCGACGTCGTCGTCACCACCGACGACGCCGACATCGCCGCCGCGGCCGAGGCCGAGGGTGCCCGGACCGTCGCCAGGCCCGCCCACCTCGCGGACGCGGCCAGCCGGACGCTGCCCGCGGTCACGCACGCGCTCGACACGCTCGGCGTCCCCGATTCGACGCTCGTCCTGCTGCTCCAGCCCACCTCGCCGCTGCGGACGGCCGAGGACATCGCCGAGTGCCTCGACATCCACGCGGACCGGCCGACCGGCTCGGTCGTACAGATGTGCCGCTCGACCGACCACCACCCGCTGAAGGTGTGCCTGGAGACGCCGGACGGCGGGATCGCCCCGGTCCGGGACTGGGCCGACCTCGAAGCACCCCGGCAGACGCTGCCGGTCGTGCTGCGGCCCACCGGCGGCATCTACCTCGTCCGCGCCGGCGACCTGCGCCGGCACGAGCGGTTCTTCATCCCCGAGGTGCGGCCCCAGTTCGTTCCGGTCGAGCGGGCGATCGACATCGACTCCGCCGCGGACCTCGTGCTGGCCGAGCAGCACGTGACCGGCTAGCGGTCCACGAAGGCCTTGTAGAGCGAAGGCCGCCAGATCTCCTCGCCTTCGAGCAGGTCGATGATCCGGCGGTGCGCGCCCGGCTCGCCGAACTCGGTGTGCGGCTCGCACCGGCCCATGGCGCGGGCCTTGCCGATCCCGGCCGCGACGGCTTCGGCGGTCGGCTCGACCGAGAGCACGCTGGGGGCCATCGCCCGGTTGCGCTGCCGGGTGCCGACGGTGACCGACGGCGTCCCCAGGACCGGCGCCTCCCGCACGCCGGCGCTCGAATTGCCCAGCACGACGGCCGCGTTCTTCATCAAGGTGACGAAGTACTCGAACCGCATCGACGGCAGGCGGACGAACCGGGGCCCGTCGAGCCGGTCGAGCTCGCTCCTGATCTCGCGGCAGCCTTCGTCGTTGTTCGGGTCGATGACGACCCAGTTGCCCTCGGTGAGCACGGCGTCGACCACGGCCGCCGCGTTGCGCCGGTTCTGGTCGCGCTCGGTCGTCACCGGGTGCAGGGCGAGCAGGCCGTAGTCGGTGAACGGGATCTCGTAGTGGCGCCGGACCTCGTCGAGGTCGGGCAGCCGCGCCGACGTCAGGACGTCGACCTCGGGGCTGCCGACGACGAAGATCCGGTCCTCCTCCTCGCCGAGCTGCAGCAGCCGGCGCCGGGCCGTCTCGTTGGCGACCAGGTGCACGTGGGCGTGCTTCGACAGCGAGTGCCGGATGACGTCGTCGATCGTGCCGCTGACCTCGCCGCCTTCGATGTGCACGACCCGCACGTTCGCCAGCGAGCCGACGATCGCCCCGGCGAGGGCCTCGACCCGGTCGCCGTGCACGACGATCGCGGCCGGCTGCTCCTCGTGCACCAGCCGGGCCAGCGCCTGGACGGTGTTGGCCAGCACGAGCGCCATCGGCTCGTCTTCGATCTGGTTCGGGATCAGGTGCAGCCGTTCCAGCCCGGCCAGCTCGATCTCGCGCACCGTGTAGCCGTAGCTGCGCAGCATGTGCATGCCGGTGACGACGATGCGGGCGGACAGCACCGGGCTCTTCTGCACGGCGAGCATGACGTCCCGCAGCTTCCCGAAGTCGGCGCGGGTCCCGGTGAGGAACAGGACCTCACGCCGCCCGGGCTCAGCCAAGGTCCGCCCAGCTCACCTGCGTGTTCGCCGGCAGCGCCCGGGTGACGGCCCGGCCGAGCAGGCTCTCGTAGTCCTTGGCCTTGATCTCGCCGGTGCCCGGGCGCTTGACCCAGATGTTGTCCGTGGTCAGGGCCTCGCCCTCGGCGACGTCCTTGGTGGTGACCACGCAGGCGTAGGCGAAGTCGATCGTCGGCTGTTCCTCGGCCAGGATCTGCTTAGACCCGCCGCGCGAGGCGTGGATCAGGCGCGAGCCCTCGACGAGCTGCTTGAACTCCGCCGGCGTCGACGAAACCGGGATGTCCGGGCCCGGCCAGCTCATGTCCGAGGTGAAGTGCCGCTCGAGCACCGAAGCGCCGAGCGCGACCGCGCCCAGGCACGGGTAGATCGTGGTGGTGTGGTCGGAAAGCCCGAGTTCGGCGTCCGGGAAGGCGGCGTGCAGCTCCGCGATCGCGCCGAGCCGCACCTGCTCCGGCGGCGTCGGGTACAGCGACGTGCAGTGCAGCAGCGCGAACCCGACCCCCGCGGCCCGCAGGATCTCGACGGCCGGGGTGATGGACGCGATGTCGTTCATCCCGGTCGAGAGGATGACCGGCTTGCCGAACGAGGCCACGTGGCGGATCAGGGGGTAGTTGTTGCACTCCCCGGAGCCGATCTTGAAGCCCTCGACCCCCAGCTCGGCCAGCCGGTCGGCGGCGGCGCGCGAGAACGGCGTCGACAGGAAGACGAGCCCGCGCTCCTCGGCGTGCGCCTTGATCTCCCGCTCGTCCTCGGCGGTGAGCGCGACGCGGTTCATCATGTCCCAGATCGGCTCGTCGGCGTTGCCGGGCACGACGTCGTTCGGGATCATCTCGTCGTCGACGACGTGGGTCTGGATCTTGACGACCTGGACGCCGGCGTCCGCGGCGTCGTCGACCATCTTGTGCGCCTTCTTGGGATCGCCCTCGTGGTTGATCCCGATCTCGGCGATCACGAGAGGGGGGTGGTCGGCACCGACCGGGTGCTCGCCGAGCATGAACATGGAGACCTCCGGGTCGCTGCGTGGCTGCGGTCCGTCCCCGACCTTATCCCGTGGGCCGCCGGGCCCGGTCCCGCCCGACGCCCGTGCCCTCTCAAGGCGCCCCGGATCCCATCGGTACCCTCGTCCACGTGCATGCCACCAGCACGGTTCAGGCCGCAGACTCACCAGTAGCGACGTCCGCACCGCCGACGTCGGACAGCAAGACGTTCTCGCGGGCCTTCGCCGACATCAAGGCCGGTTTCCGCGCCCGCGAGCTGTGGGGTCACCTCGGCTGGCAGGACATCAAGCAGCGCTACCGCCGGTCGGTGATCGGGCCCTTCTGGATCACCATCAGCCAGGCCGTCATCGCGCTCGGGCTCGGGTTGCTGTACTCGCAGCTGTTCGCGACGCCCGTCGAGGTGTTCCTGCCCTACCTCTCCACCGGCTTCATCCTGTGGGGCTTCGTCAGCGGCTGCCTCTCCGAGGGCATGGAAACGTTCATCACGAACGAGGGGCTGATCAAGCAGCTCCCGGCGCCGCTGAGCGTGTACATGCTGCGCACCGTGTGGCGGCAGACGCTGCTGCTGGCGCACAACATGATCGTCTACGTCGTCGTCCTGGTCATCTTCTTCAACTCGCTCGACGGGCCGTACTCCCTCACCAAGGGCCCGGTCACGCCGACGTTCGACGCCTGCGCCGGCACGTTCTGCCACCCCGGCCTCAACTGGTCGATCCTGCTGGCCATCCCCGGGTTCGCGCTGCTCGCGCTGAACGCGGGCTGGGTCACGCTGCTGCTGGGCATCATCTCGACCCGGTTCCGCGACATCCCGCAGGTGATCAACTCGCTGATCCAGCTGCTGTTCTACGCCACGCCGATCGTCTGGCCGGTGGACCAGCTGATGGCGGGCGGTGCCCGGGACAACGTCTCGTGGGCGCTGCCGTACATCACGGCCAACCCGCTGTACCACTTCATCCAGGTGGTGCGCGCGCCGCTGCTCGGCCAGACGTTCACCGCCGGCAACTGGATCGTGGTCGGCTGCATCACCGTCGTCGGCTGGGCGCTCGCGCTCGTCGCGATGCGCAACTACCGTGCCCGCGTCTCCTACTGGGTGTGACACATGGTCAGCATTGACGTCCACAACGCCTTCGTCGACTTCCCGATCTTCGACGCGAAGACCCGGTCGATGAAGAAGAAGGTCCTCGGCAAGGTCGGCGGCAAGATCGGCACCGACACCAAGGTGCCGATCATCGAGGCCCTGCACGACGTGACCCTCAACCTCCGCGAAGGCGACCGGGTCGGCCTGGTCGGGCACAACGGCGCGGGCAAGTCCACGCTGCTGCGGCTGCTCGCCGGCATCTACGAGCCGACCCGCGGGTCGTCGCGGATCGAGGGCAAGATCGCGCCGGTCTTCGACCTCGGTGTCGGCATGGACCCGGAGATCTCCGGCCAGGAGAACATCATCATCCGCGGCCTGTTCCTCGGCATGACCGCCAAGGAGATGGAGAAGCGGGTCGACGACATCGCGGAGTTCACCGAGCTCGGCGACTACCTGCAGATGCCGCTGCGGACGTACTCGACCGGTATGCGCGTGCGGCTGGCGCTGGGTGTCGTCACGTCGATCGACCCCGAGATCCTGATCCTCGACGAGGGCATCGGCGCGGTCGACGCTGCGTTCCTGAACAAGGCACGCGACCGGCTCAAGGACCTCGTCAAGCGCTCCGGCATCCTGGTGTTCGCGAGCCACTCGGACGAGTTCCTGTTCGAGCTGTGCGACTCGGCCATCTGGATGGACGAGGGGCACCTCAAGCAGCAGGGTTCGCTGCGGGACGTCCTGACGTCCTACAAGGGCCGCGACCCCTTCGAGAACATGAGCCAGGAAACCTTGCAGCGCTTCGGCATCGAGCCGGTGGCGACGACGAACGGCGGGGAATGATGGCGAGCGAGACCCGGCAGCTGCCCGACGGCGCGGTCGTCGGCGTGGTCGTCACGCGGCACCGGCGCGAGCTGCTCGCGGACTCGCTGAAGATCATCGCGGCCCAGACCCGGCCGGTCGACCACCTGGTGGTCGTCGACAACGGGCCGGACGACTCCGCGCGCGAAGTCGTCGAGAACTACCCGCTGCCGTACACGTACCTGCCGTCGCACCGGAACCTCGGCGGCGCCGGCGGGTTCGCGCTCGGCATGCTGCACGCGCTTTCGCTGGGCGCGGACTGGGTCTGGCTGGCCGACGACGACGGGCGTCCGGCCGACGAGAACGTGCTCGCGATCCTGCTGGAGGAAGCGGAAAAGCGGGACCTGGCGGAGATTTCGCCGGTGGTGTCGAACATCGACGCGCCGGACAAGCTGGCGTTCCCGCTGCGCCGCGGCCTGACCTGGAAGCGTTCGCAGTCCGAGCTGGGCGTGGACTTCCTGCCGGGCATCGCGTCCCTGATGAACGGCGCGCTGTTCCGGGCGTCCACTTTGGACGTCGTCGGGGTGCCGGACCTGCGCCTGTTCTTCCGCGGCGACGAGGTCGAGCTGCACCGGCGGCTGGCCCGCTCGGGGCTGCCGTTCGGCACGTCGCTGAAGACGAAGTACCTGCACCCGGACGGCTCGGACGAGTTCAAGCCCATGCTGGGCGGCAAGTTCCACGCGCAGGACCCGGAGAACGAGGTCAAGCGGTACTACACCTACCGCAACCGCGGATATCTGCTGTCGCAGCCGGGGATGCGGAAGATCGGCGCGCTGGAGATCGTCCGGTTCGGACTGTACTTCGTGGGCGTGAAGCGGGACCCGAAGGCGTTCCTGCAGTGGCTGAAGCTGGTGCGGCAGGGCCGCGCGGAGAAGTTCTACCGCTACTGAAAAGGGGCCCCCGGCCGGGGGCCCCTTTTTCGTGCTATTCGCCGATGACCGGCGGCGCGGTGCGCATGTCGGTGCCGAAGACCTCGTCGGGGTCACCCTCGACCAGGTAGGTCGGCCGCGAGTGCTCGGTGTCCTCGTCGCCCTCGCCCTTCTGGCCGCGGCCGAGGCCGCCACCGGGGCCCATGCCACCGCCGCGCCCGGCGGCACCGGCGCCGAGGCCGCCCATCCCGCGTCCGGCGGCCGCTTCGGCGGCACCGATCCCGCCCGGCCGGGCCGCCCCGGACGCGGCGCCCGCGCCCGTCGCGTTGCCGCCGGCCGCGCCCGAGCCGCCGGGACCGAACCCGCCGCTCCCGCGTCCGCCGCCCCCGCCGACCTTGGAGTTGTAGGCCTCGTCGCCGCCGAAGTTCATCCCGCCCATCGGCATCGGGCTCATCGGCGGCATCCCGCCGAACTGCTGGTTCGGGTTCTGCGTCGAGGCCGCCGGAGCCAAGCCGGGCGTGAAGCCGGACGGCGTGGTGGTGCCCGCGGGCAGGAGCCCGGCGCCGGTGGTCGAGCCGGGGCCGGAGATGTGCGCGGCGGACCCGCCCATGCCGGGGACGGGCCCGGAGGAGAAGCCCTGGGCGTGGCCGCCGGGCGTGGTCCCCGAGTTGCCGCCGGGCATGTTCACGCTGGAGGGGTTGTTGATGCCGTTCTTGTCGCCGGTCCCGTTGGGATCATCGCTGCCCCCACCGGTGCTGAAGCTGGGCGGCGGCGCGAAGGCGGGCTGCTTGGAGGCGGCTTCGTAGAGGTTCTTGTCGTACGTCGCCATCACGCCGGCGGCCTCGTCGTGCGCGGCCTGGCTGTCCTTCTGCTTCTGGATCGACTTGTCGACGTTGTCGGCCAGGTTGAAGGGGTTCGAGGTGGCCCAGCCCTTGAACTCGTCCTTCCAGCTGAACGGAATGGGAGCGGGCATGGAGTTCTTCGCCGTGGCGGCGGCCTGCCCCTGGTCGTAGATGGTTTCCGAGGCCAGCTTGGCGTTTTGGGAGTTGGCGTCGGACCACTTGCCGAGGCTGGTGAAGTACTGCTGCGCGTTCTCGGCGGCGCTGCCTTCCCAGGTGCCCTTGGAGGCGTTGACGGCGGTGTTCATCGACTGCGCGAACTTGTCGAAGACCTGGTGGACCTGGTGGTAGGCGGTCGAGACCTCGGACACCTGGTCGACGTTGAGGTTGCTCTGGAGGAACGCCTGCAGCTGGGTGTGGTCGGTGCCCTTGTAGTCCGCGTTGGGCGCGTTCAGCCCCGAGACGTACTCGACATCACGACCCTTGGTGGCGTCGGCGACGTTCTTGTCGCCCATCTGCTGCGACTGGTTCTTGGCCTGCGCCTGGGCGATCCACTGCTGGACCGGCCCGAACAGCCAGCTCCCGGGGTCGACGCCCTCTTCGGCCTTCTGCTGCAGGTAGGCATCCCGCTCGGCGGGCGCCATGTTCTGGACCTCTTGAGGCGTCTTGTCCTCGGTCTTCGGCGTCGGTCCCTGTCGCGTGCTCATGGGTTCCCCTATCCCTTCGGCAACCGCGGTTCGACAGCGGAGGTCGCGACCTTCTCGGCAACCTGGCAAGCCTCGTTCGATGAGCTGTCCAAAAGCACCGCCACGTCCACTCGCGAAGAAGCCCCGACAGCGAGTCCGAGCGTGCATCCCACCGCGGCGCCGTCCGGCGCTTCCTTCGCGGGCCGGCCGTTGATGGGCTTGTCGACCACGCCACCGCCGGTGTCCCTGACCTGGTCGACCGAAGCATCGTCGCGGACGTTCACGCCGATGACCATGGTGGCGTCGCTGGCCGAGGCGATCTTCTTCTGGTACTTGCACGTGCGGGCGCCGCCGAGCGTCTTTTTCTCCGGCTGGTTGAACTGGCCGTAGCTGCTCAGGTCACCCAGCTCGAGGAGCGAGCACGGATCGGTGATCGACTGCGTACCGCCCCCGCCGGCGGACGACGAGCTCTCCGTGGGCGCGGTGGACGCCGACGAGGACGGAGCGGGCGACGCGGTCCCCGTCTGCGTGCCGGTGCAGCCGGCCAGGAGCGCCCCGCCGGCCACGAGCGGGAGCACGGCACGAACGAGAAGGAGTTTTGTCATTACCTCAGGCCTGCTTGGTCTGGAGCGCGGTGAAGGCTCCACTCTCGGTTTCCTGGTACAGGCCCGCCGCCCTCGCCAGTGCTTCGTCGGCCTGTTTCGCGACCTGCTGGAGCTGGGTCAGCACAGCCGTGGCCGAGTTTTCGGCTTCGGTGGCGCTCTTCTGGTCGTGCGACGCGACTGTCTGGCCGTACGGGTGGCTCCCGAGCTGAGGCGCCTGGTCCAGCGCATACGTCTCGGACCGGAGACTGGTGAGGTCGTTGACCAGCTCGGTCAGCGCGTCCCGGAGCGGCTTGACACCTTCCGGGGTGATCTTGAACCCGCCACCCTTGGCCGCGTCGACCAGCTTCTGGGTTTCGGCCGTGACGCTTTGCACCGCGGCGCCCATACCGGCCGAAGAGAGCGGGTTGAGGATGTCCGTGAACGAGCCTCCGCCCCCGCCGTCAGCCATCTGCATCGCTGTTCCACCCCGAATCGCTTCGCCCGTGCGTGTGCACCCGGGAGTCTACTAGCCGGGCACCCTCGGCCACGGCCGTTCACCGATCTTCACCTCGGACGCAGCCTCGCCACGAACGGTTCCCGAACGTCAGAACTGGCCTTCGAGCTGGGCGTACAGCTGCTGGGCCAAGCGTGCGTTGTCCGCCGGGGCGTAGGTGATCCAGCGCTGGCCGTCCGCTGCCGCCCTGGACGACATCAGCCAGCGGCCGCTCGGGGTGTCGAACCAGGCCAGCGGGGGGAACGCGCCCGCGCGGGTCTGGGCGGTGAACTGGCCCACGCGCTTCTTCGGCTCCTGGAACACCCGCTCGATCATGCGGACCTGCGGGCCTCCCGCGCTTTGCGACCGCGGGCCGGTGACGCCGGCGAACGGGTCGTACGCCTCGTCGCGGCGCTGGTGGCGGGGCTGCTGGACCGGCCTCGAGATCGTCACCGACTGGCCCGGTGCCGCCGGGGTCAGCGGGAGGAGGTCGACGATCGCCGGGACGATGCCCGTCGGGCGGACCTCCTCGAAGACGATCAGGTTCTCCTCCTGGCGGGCCAGCACCGCGAACTGGCCGTCGGACGCCACCCGCGCGAACAGGTGGCGGTCACCCAGCTCGGCGGCCGCGTTGATGGTCACGCTGCCGCGGACGAACGTCGCCAGCGCCAGCTCGGCGTCCGCGTCCAGCCTCCCCCGGCTCCACAGCCCCCGGCCGGTCAGGTCGCGGACGACGGCGTCGCGGATCATCGCGCGCTGCTCGATCGTCGTGCCGACGTGCGGAACTTCGAACGGCGTCGGCGCGCGGCCCAGCCCGAGCTGCTCGAGCAGGATGTCCACCGCCGCCAGTGACAGCGAGAACGAGTGCGGCATTCGCTTCCAACCCCCCGCGGATGAGTCCGGCCTTCGCGAAAACCGTAGCTCCGCCCTCAGCGAACCCGCTTGCCGGGGCAAGATCGCCGCTGGTCCGATGGACGCATGGCCGACACGAAACCCGCCCTCGTCCTGCACCTCGCCACCGGCGGCGAACCGCTGCTGTTCGCGCTCACCACCGAAGAATCCGGGAAGCTGGCGGGCCGGCTCGCCCAGCTCGTCAAGGCCGGCGCCGTCGAATCGGTGACCACCAAGGACGACTCGGTGGTCGCGGTCAACTTCGCGCACGTCGCCGCCGCCTACATCGACGACCTCAACCGCAAGAGCAAAGTCTTCGGCTTGCACGCGTGAACGGCGAAGGCCGCCTCACGACGTTCGTGAGACGGCCTTCGCGAAGCACGTCAGAGCTTGTACAGGCGCTTCCAGTTCTCGCGCGAGGTGAGCTCCGGCATGGCGCGCTTGTACTGCTCCTGCACCGCCGCGCCTTCCTTGCGCAGCCGCTGGATGACGCGCGCGCCCTGCTTGGCCAGCGCGAACATCTTCACCCGGTCGTAGGACCGGACGCGGACGCCTTCCTGGCTCGCGTCGGTGACCACGGCCGTGTCGAACAGCGCGATGTGCCACCAGTTGGCCTCGTCGATCGGCACCGCGCCGAGCCCGAAGCGGCTGCGGCCGAGCACCCGGTCGAGGACGCGCTTGATCAGCACCAGGCGCTGCATGCTGGGCCGCGGCGCGCTGTTGATGATGCCGATGTCGTTGGACGCGATGCCCGGGACGTCGGTCGCCTTGTGGCGCTTGGTCTCCGGGTAGTCGTCGCGGATCCGGCGGATCTCCTTCATCGCCTCGACCCCGCCGTCACGCAGGATCTCCGGGCCCTTCAGGAAGTCCTCGACGGCCTTGATCAGCGTCGCCGACAGGCCGTACTGCATGCCGAGCAGGTAGCGCACCAGCTGCGCGATGAGCACGCGCGAAAGCAGGTTCAGGTTGAACGGCGAGTGCAGCGCCGCGGTGATGATCGAGTTGCGCAGGTTGAAGTACCGGTGCCACTCGTCCCAGTCCTTCATGTGGAAGTCCGCGTGCCACACGCCCGCACCCGGCAGGGTGACGGTCGGGAAGCCGTGCGCGCGGGCCCGGTAGGAGTACTCGGCGTCGTCCCACTGGAAGAAGAACGGCAGCGGGTAGCCGGTGGCCTGGACCACCTCGTAGGGGATCAGGCACGACCACCAGCCGTTGTAGCCGGCGTCGAGGCGGCGTTCCTGGCGGTTCGGCTTCAGCGTCTCCTCGTCCACGCCGAGCAGGTCGGCGGTGGACAGCGAGTGCTCGACCGGCTGGCCGGGCTCCAGGGTGTTGAGCCGGGCGTACTCGGCGCCGACGTGCAGCTGGTTCGGGTGGAACAGGTTGAGCATCTGGCCGCCGACGATGATCGGGTTGGCGGCGCGGTTGGAGAACGCCGTCATCCGGATCACCAGGTCCGGCTCGAGCAGGACGTCGTCGTCCATGAACAGGACGTTCGCGTGCTCGGTCGCGGTGTGCCCGGCGACCTCGAAGAGGCCGCGGGTGAAGCCGCCGGCGCCGCCGAGGTTCGGCTGCTTGATGTAGTGCAGCTTGTCGGCGAGGTCCTTGGCGACCTGCTCGAAGCCGTCGCGGGACTCGACGAGGTCGGTGCCCTGGTCGGCGACGTAGATCGCGTCCAGCGTGTCCAGCGAGGAGACGTCGGCGGCGAGGGCCTGGAGGTTCTTCAGGCAGTCGTCGGCGCGGTTCATCGTGCAGATGGTGACCGCGGTCGGGCGGATCTTCTCCGGGGCGTCGACGGTCCAGCGGACCTGCTCGACGCGCAGCGTCTGGCCGCCCTCGGTCTCGAGGTCGAGCCAGAGCGCGCCGCCGTCGTAGAACTTGTCCAGCTTGCCGGTCAGCGACACCTTGGCCTGCTTGGCGTCCTTGACCTGCTCGGCGGCCACCACGCGGGGCTCGCCCTCGACGTCGGAGGCGCCCATGGAGAGCAGGCCGGTGCCGGTGACGACCGCCTCGACCGAGACCTCGGTCACCGTCGTCCAGCGCTGCCAGTAGCTGGCCGGGAACCGGCCGAAGTACGTGTTGCCCGACACCTTGGAGGCGGGCTCGAGGGTGATCGACGCACGTTCCCGCACGGCCGCGCCCCACTCGAGCTCGGCGTACAGGTCCTTGCTGACGATCGGCGCCGGGCCGGCGTAGAGCCCGCGCTGCGCCGTCAGGCGGCCCTGCGGAGTGTGCTCGGTGAACCGCGTCTCGGCGGCCGCGCCGGCTTCGGTGGTCGGCGCCGGGGTAGCTGTCTTACCGGGCATGGTTCCTCAGTTCTCCTTGGTCGACGGCTCGCGGAACACGACCCACTTGAGCATGACGAAATTGATCACGGTGGCGGTGGCCTGCGACACGGCCCAGCACAGCGTGTGCTGCCACGCGGACTCCGGCAGCACCTGCAGGGCCAGCTGGTTCACCCCGACCGCGACGAAGAACGTCACGGTGTAGAGCAGGACGAACGAGCCGATCTGCGCCTTCCCGTCGCGGCGCCCGCCGGCGAAGGTGAACTTCCGGTTCAGGAAGAACGCCGTGGTCGTGCCCACGATGAAAGAGATAGCGCGGGCGATGTCGACCCACGGTGAGGTGGCCATCCCGGCCACCTGCGTCAGCAGCGTGTAGGTGCCCAGGTCGACGAGGGCGCAGAAGCCCCCGATGAGGGCGAAGCGGATGAGCTGGCCCAGCAGTCCCGGGGAGGACTGCGCAGCCGCTATGTCGGCTTGCGGATCGGTCGCCACCACTGCATTACCTCGTCACCTGTGTCACGGTCACCCGCGCGGGCGCTTGTGCCTTGATGCGCAAAGTGTAGAGATGAGCACTTCAGGGTCACGTTCCGGGCGTGGTTGGGCGTGGCTACCCTGGTCGGGTGACCCAAGTACCCAACACACAGCGTCGCACGCTCATGGGCTGGGCGCGGACGTCACCGACCATCGCCGACGTGCTGACCACCTCCGATGTCGAAGTGATCGCCCGCGCCGTGGCCCAGGCCGGTGCGCGCGGCGTGATCGCCCGCGGCCTCGGCCGGTCCTACGGCGACCCGGCGCAGAACGCCGGCGGCCTCGTCGTCGACATGACGGCGCTGAACCGGATCCACTCGATCGACCCGGACACCGCGCTCGTCGACGTCGACGCCGGCGTCAGCCTCGACCAGCTGATGCGCGAGGCCCTGCCGTACGGCCTGTGGGTCCCGGTGCTGCCGGGCACGCGCCAGGTGACCATCGGCGGCGCGATCGCCAACGACATCCACGGCAAGAACCACCACAGCGCGGGCAGCTTCGGCAACCACGTCGTGTCGATGGACCTGATCACCGCCGACGGGCAGGTCCGCACGCTGACGCCGGACGGCCCGGACGCCGAGCTGTTCTGGGCGACCGTCGCGGGCATCGGCCTGACCGGCATCATCGTCCGGGCCAAGATCCGGATGACCAAGACCGAAACCGCGTACTTCCTCGCGGACAACGAGCGCACGAACAACCTCGACGAGACCCTGGAACTGGTCACCGACGGTTCCGACGACAACTACACGTACTCGTCGGCGTGGTTCGACACGATCTCCACCGGCGCGAAGCTCGGCCGTGCCGCCTTCGGCCGCGGTTCGCTGGCCAAGCTGGACGAACTGCCGCCGAAGCTGCGCGCGAACCCGCTGAAGTTCGACGCCCCCCAGATCGCGACGCTTCCGGACGTCTTCCCGAACGGCCTGGCCAACAAGCTGACCTTCGGCGCCATCGGCGAGCTGTACTACCGCAAGACGCCGAAGGCCGCCCGCGGCGTGATCCAGAACCTGACCGCCTTCTACCACCCGCTCGACATGTTCGGCGAGTGGAACCGGGCCTACGGCTCGAAGGGCTTCCTGCAGTACCAGTTCTCGACGCCGCCGAACGCGCACGAGCCGCTGCGGAACATCGTCAAGAAGATCGCCGAGTCGGGGCACGTGTCCTTCCTCAACGTCTTCAAGCGCATGGGCGAGGGCAACGCGGCGCCGCTGTCGTTCCCGCACCCGGGCTGGATGGTCTGCGTCGACTTCCCGATCAAGGACGGCCTCAGCCGGTTCTGCCAGGAGCTCGACGAAGACGTCCTGGAGCTGGGCGGGCGGCTGTACACGGCGAAGGACTCGCGCACCTCGCCCGAGACGTTCGCGAAGATGTACCCGCGCCTCGAAGAGTGGCGCAAGGTGCGCGCTTCCATCGACCCCGAAGGCGTTTTCGCCTCTGACATGAGCCGGAGGCTCGAACTGTGATCGACGCGGTGGGCAACCCCCAGTCCCTGCTCCTGCTCGGCGGCACGTCCGACATCGCGCTGGCGATCGCCGAGAAGTACCTGGCCGAGAAGCCCCTGCGGGTCGTGCTGGCCGCCCGCCCGTCGCCCCGGCTGGAGGCGGCCGCCCAGCGCCTGAAGGACCGCGGCGCCGAGGTGTCCACAGTGGACTTCGACGCGAAGGACACGGACTCGCACCCGGGTGTGCTGGCCAAGGCGTTCGAGGGCGGCGACATCGACGTGGCCGTCGTGGCGTTCGGCCTGCTCGGCGACCCGGAAGAGGTCTGGCAGGACCACGCGAAGGCGGTCGAGCTGGCCACGGTGAACTACACGGCGGCGGTGTCGGTCGGCGTCGCGCTGTCGGAGAAGCTCAAGGCCCAGGGCCACGGCACGGTGATCGCGCTGTCGTCGGTGGCGGGCGAGCGCGTCCGCCGGTCCAACTTCGTGTACGGCTCGACGAAGGCCGGCTTCGACGGGTTCTACCTGGGTCTCGGCGAGGCGCTCGCGCCGTTCGGGGCGAAGGTGACGGTCGTCCGCCCGGGCCACGTGAAGACGAAGATGACCGAGGGGCTCAAGGACGCCCCGCTGGCGCAGACGGCCGAGCAGGTGGCGGAGATCGCGGTCGGCGCGGCGCGCGCCGGCAAGGACCTGGTCTGGGCGCCGGCGCCGTTCCGCCTGGTGATGTCGGCCCTGCGGCACGTCCCGCGGCCGATCTTCCGCAAGCTGCCGATCTGACGCGCTCGGCGTCACCTCACGGCGTGCGCGGGCACCAGGTAGAGGTTCTGGCTGCCCACCCACGGTGAGTCGATGTGCCAGCTCGCCAGGGCCGTCCGGGGTGGGGTGCGGCGGGTCGTCGCCAGGACCAGGTCCGGGCTCGTCGGTGCGATGCTGTGGTCGAAGTTGTGGAAGTTGGCCTCCAGCAGCGCCCGGCCCAGGTCGCCGCTGCGGCGCTTGGTCTCGGTGATGGCCGGGTCGACGGCTCCGCGGTCGGAGAACTCGTCGACCAGCTCGCAGTCGCACGCGTACGCCAGTGCGCCGACCTCGCCCGCCGTCTCGACCTTGCGGCCGTGGGCGATCGCCGCCAGCTCGTGGCCGATTTCGCGGTACTCCGTCGTCGAGGCGTGGTTGCTCGTGATCGGCGCGAACTGGCGGGGCAGGCCCGGCAGCGCGTACACCGCGGCACTCGCCACGAGCGCCGCTCCGGCCAGCGTCCACGTCGCACGCCGGACGCGCTCCGGGACCGCCGATGCGCAGGCGGCGAGGAAGATCGTCGCGCCGATGATGCTCGGCGCGTAGTACCAGTGGTAGGGCGGCACGCCCAGCTGGCTGTAGGCCAGGTAGTGCAGCGCGCCGGCGACGGCGAGCGCCGCGAACGGCCTCAGGCGGCGGGCCGTCTCGGAGCCGCGGCGGTACTGGACGAGCCACGCCATGCCGGTCAGGGCCGCCAGCAGCAGCGGCAGGAACGACAGCGCGGCCGCGGCCGGGAAGTTGCGCCAGTACAGCAGCGGGCCGTTGGTGAAGCTGAACGGTCCCCACGACTGCTGGCTGATCTTGATGACGAGCGTGTCCGGCACGGCCGAACCGAGCACCACCCAGCTGAACCCGAACCACGGCAGCGTGACGGCGAGCGCCGCGAAGGCCGTCCGCCAGATGCCGGTCCAGAACTCGCGGCGGGCCGCGAACAGCACCGCGGCGATCAGCAGCAGGTCGATCCGGACGAGCGCGAGCAGGCCGATCACCACGCCCAGGCGGCCGGCCCGGCGCTCGCCGGCGTAGACCAGCGTCCACACGACGCCGGTGGCGCCGAGGGCGACCTCCAGGCCGATCGAGGACAGCAGCAGCGGGTTGAGCAGCAGCAACGCGAACGTCAGCGGCGCGAACGCCGGTGGCAGGCCGGTGCGCTCGCCGAGCCGGCGCAGGCCCAGCACGAGCAGCACCTGCGCGGCGACGAAGACGACCCCGGCGGCCAGCACGGCGTCGCGCACGAGGAACGTGACCGCGCCGAGGGCCAGGACGTTCAGCGGGGACGTCGCGGTGTTGGCCGTCCCTTGCTCGATCAGGCCCCAGTGGCCGTGGAAGGCGAGGTTCTTCGCGTAGGACAGCGTGATGTAGGTGTCATCGATGAGATGGCTGCTGACCAGGGCGAACACGAGGGCGGAGGCGGCCGCGGCGCCCGCCGGCAGGGCCCAAGCGCGGGTGGCGGGGATGGCCGCCGGCAGCGCGCGGACGGCTTTGGGGAGTTCTGCGGAGGCGCTTCGCATCCCGGGTACCGTACCCCGCTCGTGATGCTTCTGTGATCTGAGCGGGGTATGGGTGGCCGAGGCCACAGTCGGGGATCAGATGCCGTCCCCGGTCCCGGAGCCGGCGTTGCCACGGCCGCCGAAGCCGGGCCCGCGGCCGTCGAAGCCCTGGTCGGGGCCGTTGTACTGGCGGTGCACGCCGGGACGGCCATCCCGCGGACCGTGGTGGCTCGCGGCGGCGATCCCGCCGACGATCCCCGCGCCGACGAGCATGCCGAGCACACCGACGGCGACGAGCTGGGTGGCCCGGTGACCGACGAACCGCCGGAACCCGCCGGCCTGCCGCGGAGCGGCTTGAGGTGGGCCCCAGGCGGCGTAGGGGTGGCCTGGGCCGGGCTGGCCGGTGGGTCGGGGCTGCTGGCCGTGGACGGCGGTCTGGTCGGCCGGGGTGCCGGATGCGGGCTGGCCGGACGCCGCCGGGTCGGCCGCACCTTGCGCGGCGGCGGAGGTCGGCGAGGCGGCGGGCTGGCCCGGGACCGCGGGCTCGGCTGCCGGGGCGCTCGGCGCGGGGGTCTCGTTCGCCGCGGTGGGGGCGTCGGGCGCCGGGGTCGGGTGCTCGACTGTCGGCTGCTCGGCTCCGTCCGGGGCCTTTTGCTCGCGCGGCTGGTCGTTCATGGTCGCTCCTGTGGTCACGGGGACGGGCGCAGTGCCCGCCCCCACCACCTCAGGGTGCGCCCGTCAGCTGTGCGTGACCTGTAGCGAAGCTGTCGATTCGCGAAGAGTCACAGGTAGAACGACAGGAACAGGGTGATCACCCAGGTCGCGCCCAGCACCTGCAGGATGCGGTCCTTGAGCGCGATCTCCTCCGGCTCGCCCGCGATGCCGCCGTCGACGTCCACCGCGTACCTGAGCACCGCCACCAGGAACGGGACCATCGAGATCAGCGCCCACACCGAGTTGTGCTCGGTCTGGCGGATCTCGAACGCCCACAGGCAGTACGACATGATCAGGATCGCCGCCGAGGTCGCCCAGACGAACCGCAGGTAACTCGCCGAATACTTCTTCAGCGACGAGCGGATCTTCGCGCCGGTCCGCTCGAACAGCATGATCTCCGCGTAGCGCTTGCCCGCCACCATGAACAGCGAGCCGAACGCCGTGACCAGCAGGAACCACTGGGACAGCGCGATGCCGCCCGCCACGCCACCGGCGATCGAGCGCATCAGGAAGCCCGAGCCGACGATGGCCAGGTCGACCACCGGCTGGTGCTTGAGGCCGAAGCAGTAGCCGAGCTGGACGGCCTCGTAGACGCCCAGCACGACCGCCAGCTGCCAGCTGGCGAGGAACGACACGCCGAGGCCGGCCAGGAAGAACACGACCGCGGCCCCGTACGCGACGGGGACCGGCACGATGCCGGCCGCGATGGGCCGGTTGCGCTTGGTCGGGTGGGCACGGTCGGCCTCGACGTCGATGGCGTCGTTGATGAGGTAGACCGAGCTCGCCACCAGCGAAAAGGCCACGAAGGCAATGACCGCGTCGATCAGGAGACCGGTGCGGTCGGTCGACTTCGAGAACGCGAAGAACGGGGCCGCGAAGACCAGGACGTTCTTCACCCACTGCCGCGGCCGCGCCGTCTTGATGACGCCGCCGACCAGGCCGAACGGCCCGCGTGACACACCAACCTCAGGAGTCACGGCAGTTTCGTCGCTGTCGCGCTGCTCGGTCGTCTCGCTCATGGGTTCTTCTTCAGCTTCCGTCGTATCAGACCACCGACGAGCCCCCCGAGAGCTGCACCGGCCAGAACGTCTGTCGGATAGTGAACGCCGAGCACGAGCCTCGAGGCCAGCATCGGCGGTACCAGGGCGGGCACCAGGTTACGCCCGGTCAATCCGGAGTAGAGCACCGCCGCCGCCGTAGTGGACGTCGCGTGCGACGACGGGAAGCTCAGCTTGCTCGGCGTGCCGACCAGGACCTCGACGCTCGAGTGGTCCGGTCGCGGCCGCCTGACCACGCGTTTCACCGCGATCGACGCCGCGTGCGCCCCGACGACACCCGCCGAAGCGACCAGCCAGTCCTTGCGCCGTTCCTTGTCGACCACAGCCCCGATCAGGCCGAGGCCGAACCAGCCCAGCGCGTGCTCGCCGAAGTGCGACATGCCGCGCGCAGCCTTCACCGAAGCTTCACTCTTCAGAAAGCCCTGCGCCTTCGCGAGGACCGCCACCTCTCCGGCGGGCTGCCCCTTCTCAAGCATCGAGGGACCCGTCGAGCGGCGCACCGTCGGTCAGGTGCGGGGCGATCTTGTTGTCGAACGCCGACAGCGCCGAGCCGATGGCCATGTGCATGTCGAGGTACTTGTACGTGCCCAGCCGGCCGCCGAACAGCACGTTCTTCTCGCGGGCCTCGGCCTTGGCCAGCTCGCGGTAGGCCTCGAGCTTCTCGCGGTTCTCCGGCGTGTTGATCGGGTAGTACGGCTCGTCGTCCTCGCCCGCGAAGCGGGAGTACTCGCGGAAGATGACCGTCTTGTCCTTGGGGTAGTCCCGCTCCGGGTGGAAGTGCCGGAACTCGATGATCCGGGTGTAGGGGACTTCCTGGTCGTTGTAGTTGACGACCGAGGTGCCCTGGAAGTCACCGGTCTCGGCGACCTCGGACTCGAAGTCGACGGTGCGCCAGGTGAACTTGCCCGCCGAGTAGCCGAAGTAGCGGTCCAGCGGCCCGGTGTAGACGGTCGGGGTGCCCGCCGGGATGTGCTCGCGGACGTCGAAGTAGTCGACGTTCAGCCGGATCTCGATGTTCTCGTGCTCGGCCATCTTCTCGAGCCACGCGGTGTACCCGTTGACGGGCAGGCCCTCGTAGGTGTCGTTGAAGTACCGGTTGTCGAAGTTGTAGCGGACCGGCAGGCGCGTGATGATGTTCTCGCCCAGGTTCTTGGGGTCGTTCTCCCACTGCTTCGCGGTGTAGCCCTTGATGAACGCCTCGTAGAGCGGGCGGCCGATCAGCGAGATCGCCTTCTCCTCGAGGTTCTGCGCGGCGGAGGTCTCGAACTCGGACGCCTGCTTCGCGATCAGCTCGCGCGCTTCGTCCGGGGTGTGCGACTTGCCGAAGAACTGGTTGATCAGGCCCAGGTTCATCGGGAACGAGTAGACCTGGTCCTTGACCCGCGCGAAGACGCGGTGCTGGTAGTTCGTGAACTCGGTGAACCGGTTGACGTACTCCCACACGCGCTTGTTCGAGGTGTGGAACAGGTGCGCCCCGTACTTGTGCACCTCGATGCCCGTCTCCGGGTCGGGCTCCGAGTACGCGTTGCCGCCGAGGTGGCTGCGTCGCTCGAGGACGAGGACCTTCTTGCCCAGCTCGGCCGCGGCCCGTTCGGCGACCGTCAGGCCGAAGAAGCCGGACCCGACGACGACGAGGTCGTAACCTGCGAAATCGTCTTCAGTAATCTTGGCGGGGTTCGTGTGCGCGCTCACGGGCGTCGAGGGTACGCAGGTCGGTCGCACGGCCCGCACCCACCTATCACATTTCGGCCTACGACACACCTGGAAAGCAGTGCCTGCACCCGAGGACTTCTGGAGCTACTTCGGCGCGGTGGCCACCTACCTGGCCGTGCTGGCGGTCCCCGGCGGGGTCGCCGGGTGGGCCGCCGGCCTGCGCGGCTGGGCCCTGGCCGGCCTCGCGCCGCTGCTCAGCTACGCCATCACCGGCCTGGCCGGGCCCTGGCTGGCCATCGCGCACATCCCGTACGGCCCGCTCAGCGTGGCCGCGGTCACCCTGCTGCTCGCCGGCGTGCTGTACGGCCTGCGCCGCCTGGCCACCGCGCGCGGCTGGCTCACCCCGGGCGCCGAGGAGCCCGCCGTGCCCTGGACGCGCCGGGCCCACCTGGCCGTCGGGGCCTGCGTCGCGATCGCCGTCGCCGTGTCGATCGCCGTGGTCGTCTCCGGCCGCGGCGGGACGACCGCGGTGTTCCAGCGCTGGGACACCGTCTTCCACGCGAACGGCATCCGCTACATCGCCGAGACCGGCGACGGCTCGCTGACCGGCATGGGCACCATCAACTGGTACCCGGCCGGCTCCTTCTACCCGAACGCCTACCACCTGGTCGGGGCCCTGGTCTACGAGCTGTCCGGGACGTCGATCCCGGTCACGCTCAACGCGATCACGATGCCGATCGCCGGGCTGTTCGCCCTGGCCATGGCCGCCCTGGTCCGGCAGCTCGGCGGCCGCGCGGTGTTCGCCGGCAGCGCCGCGCTGGTCGCCGGTGGCGCGACGACCGGGGCGTACGAGTCGGTGTCGAGCGGGCTGCTGCCGTTCGCGCTCGGCATCGTGCTGACGCCGCTGGCGGTGATCGCGCTGCAGCGGTTCGTCGCGCGGCCGGGCGTGGACACCGGGGCGGTGCTCGCCCTGACCGCGACCGGCCTGCTCGCCGCGCACTCCAGCGCGCTGTTCGGGGCGATCCTGTTCGCGTTCCCGCTGGTGGTGCAGCGCTGGTACCGGGCACTGCGCGGCCGTCGCGTCGACGGCGTCCCCGAGGGCAAGCGGGCCTGGCGGGTCATCGGCGGCGACGTGCTGCGGATGGTTCCGGTGATGGTCTTCGCCGGCGGGCTGTCCGCGCCGATGATCCTCGGCGCGATCGGCTTCACGTCCGGCTCGTACCCGTACTACGCCTGGGGCTCGCACATGCCGGTGTGGAAGGCACTGGCCATGCTGGCGACGTTCAAGCAGGTGCTGCCGGTGCCGCAGATCTGGCTGACGGTGTTCCTCGCGATCGGCGTGCTGACGCTGGTGGCGCTGCGGCGGATGCGCTGGCTGGTGCTCTCGGCGCTCGGGCTGTCGGCGTTGTTCGTGGTGGTCGCCTGCTTCGGCGGCGAACACTGGGTCATCTCGCTGTCGCGGCCGTGGTGGAACGACCGGTTCCGGCTGATGGCGCTGGCGTCGATCCCGCTGTGCCTGCTCGCCGCGCACGGCATGAGCGAGACGCAGCGGTGGCTGGCGAAGCTCGCGAGCGGCCGCGCCTGGGTGCGCGCGCGGCCGTGGCTGACCGGCCGGGTGGGGCTGGCGACGGCGGTGCTCCTGGTCGTCGCGATGGGCGTGCTGACCGGCGGGTTCTACCGCGCGGCCAACGCCAAGACGGTGTCGCTGCTCTACTACAACGGCCTGCCCGGCGAGGTGGTCCCGCCGGTCAGCCAGGACGAGATCGACGCGATGGACCACCTCGGCACGCTCGGCATCCCCGCCGACCAGAAGGTGCTCAACGACCGGCTCGACGGCACGGCCTGGATGTACGCCCTGACCGGCGTGCACCCGGTGGCCGGCCACTACGACGCCGGGGTGGCCCCGCCGGACGCGCTCTACCTGGCCCGGCACTTCGTCGACTACGACAGCGACCCGCAGGTGCGCGCGGCCGTTCAGCGGCTGAACATCCACTACGTGCTGGTGGGCAGCGGCACCATCCGCCGGGACACGCCCATCGCGTGGGGCCTGCAGCACCTGGACGGGCACGACTTCCTGCAGGTCGTCTACCGGAACCCGGGCGCGGTCATTTACCGGATCGTGAAGTAGAACGCCCTCGTGGCCGCGGCGCCCCTCCGCGGCCACGAGGGCCCCCGCACCCCCGGGGTGATCTCGGTCGTCTGCAAAGTATCGACGCCGGCGGACCGGCAATCGGTTTCCCGATCACCCCGATGTCACTCGTTCGGACTAGCGCAGCTCCGGCAGGACGTCGCTCGCGACCTGCTCCAGCACGGCTTCCCGGCCTTCGTACGGCGACGACGACCGCGGCCAGTGCGAGATGACGTCGGTGAAGCCGAGCTCCTTCGCCCGGCCCACGGCGTCGCGGAACGCCTCCACGCTGCTCAGCGAGAACACCGGTGACGCGTCCAGGCTGAGGAACCGCTGGATGCTCGCGCGGTCGCGGCCCGCCGCGTCCAGCCGCCCGTCGAAGACCTCGGTGAGCTGCTCGATGCCGGCCCACCACTCGTCGGCGGTCTCGCCGCCCTTGCCGGTCGTCACCCAGCCCGCGCCGAAGCGCGCGGCGAGGGTCATCGTGCGCGGGCCGTTCGCCGCGACGACGAACGGCAGCCGCGGCCGCTGGACCGGGCCGGGCAGGTTGCGGGCCTCGCGGGCCCGGTAGTACTCGCCGTCGAAGTCGAACTTGTCGGTCATGAGCAGCCCGTCGAGCGCCTCGACGAACTCGGTGAAGCGGTCCACTCGCTGTTTGGGCGTCAACTCTGGGGCGCCGAGCACCGCGCCGTCGTAGCGGAGGTGGTCCACGCCCGCGCCGACGCCGAGGACGAACCGGCCGTCCGAGATGTCGTCGAGGGTGTTGAGCTCCCGCATGAACGGCACGGGGTGCCGGGCGACCGGGGACGCCACGAACGTGCCGAGCCGGATGCGGGACGTCACCGTCGCCGCCGCGGTCAGGGTCGGGATCGCGGAGAACCACGGGCCGTCGACCAGGTTTCTCCAGCCGAGGTGGTCGTAGGTCCAAGCGTGGTCGAAGCCGTACTCCTCGGCGGCACGCCACTTCGGCTCGGCGGCCCACCAACGATCTTCCGGAAGAATGACGATGCCTACTCGCACAAGGCCGGACACTATCGGTCACCACCGGCTGTCGCACGGATGGGAACGTCTTCGCCCGAACGAGTCAGGGACAATGACGGGGTGGAGAGACCCCAGTTGATCGCGTCCGACGTCGACGGCACCCTGCTCGGCCCCTCCGAATCCCTGACCGGCCGCACGATCGCCACCGTGCGCCGGGCGATCGACGCGGGTGTGCCGTTCGTGCTGGCCACCGGGCGGCCGCCGCGCTGGATCGCGCCCGTGGCCGGGCCCCTCGAGCTGACCGGGTACGCGGTGTGCGCGAACGGCGCCGTCCTGTACGACTGCGGCCGCGAGGAGGTCGTCGCGGTGCACGGCCTGCTGCGGCCCGAGCTGCTCCACGACATCGCGCACGCGCTGGACAAGGCCCTGCCCGGCTGCCGGCTGGCCACCGAGCGGGTCAGCACCGGCGCCGACCACGACATGCGCAACTTCGTGATCGAGCCGGACTACCACAACCCGTGGGGCGACGGCGAAGGCCGCACCGCGCCGCGGGCCGAGGTGCTCGGGCACCCGGCGATCAAGCTGCTGGTCAGCCACCGCGGGATGTCGTCGGAGGAGATGGCGGACGCGGTGAACGCGCTGTTCGACCGGGACGTCGACGTGACGTACTCGTCGTCGGGCGGGCTGGTCGAGCTGTCCGCGCACGGCATCACCAAGGCGACCGGGCTCGCCGACGTCGCCGGGCGGCTCGGGGTCGAGCCCGAGCGGGTGATCGCCTTCGGCGACATGCCCAACGACGTCGAGATGCTCCGGTGGGCCGGTCACGGCGTCGCGATGCAGAACGGGCACCCGCAGGCGCGGTCCGTGGCCGACGAGATCACCGGCCCGGCCGGCGAAGACGGCGTCGCCCAGGTGCTCGAGCGCTGGTTCTAGCTGGTTCTAACCGTCTTGCGGGGGTCCGGGTGGCGGAGCCCCCGGCGCGGGGCGAAGCCCCGGATGTCACCGGCGGTCGAGCTCGGCCGCTTCGGCCGGGGTCGGCGCCGTGCCGCCCAGGTGGGCGGGCAGCCACCAGCGTTCCTCGTCGGACGCCGGCTGGTCCGGGTACTCGGCCTGGGCGCGGTCGAGCAGCGCGCTCATCCGGGTGCGCAGCTCCTTCGTGACGACGTCCCAGTCGTCCCCCTTCGCCGGGTGCATCAGCTCGCCGATGAGGATCGAGATCGGCACGTGCCGCCGGGTCAGGTCCTTCGGGCGGCCCTTCGTCCACAGCCGCTGGGTGCCCCACAGCGCCATCGGCACGACCGGGACGCCGGCCGCCGCGGCCATCCGGACCGCGCCCGACTTGATCTCCTTGACGGTGAACGACTGGCTGATGGTGGCCTCGGGGAAGACGCCGACGACCTCGCCGGCCTGCAGCTTCGCGAGCGCCTCGCGGTAGGAGGCCAGCCCGGCGGAGCGGTCGACGGAGATGTGGTGCATCCCGCGCATCAGCGGCCCGGCGATCTTGTTGTCGAAGATCTCCTTCTTCGCCATGAACCGCGTCAGCCGCTTGGCCGGGCGCGCGCCGAGCCCGCAGAAGATGAAGTCCAGGTAGCTCACGTGGTTGCACGCGATGACCGCGCCGCCGCGGCGCGGGATGTGCTCCGCGCCCTCGATCCGGATGCGGTTGTCGAGTACCCGGAACATCGTCCGGGCCGCCGCGATCACGGGCGGGTAAACCAGGTCGGCCATCCGGCCAGGTTACGGGACCGTAGGTTCGGCGCGGCGGTTCAGCGGGGAAGAACACAATACGAGCGCGAGCAAGATCGAAAACAGCGCGACGGACTGGTGCTTGATGCCTTCGATGCCGTCGCCGAGAGCCGCGGTGCCGAACTGCGTCACCGAGACCGCGAACAGGAACGCCAGCACGACGCCGAGCGCGTCCCGCCGCCGCGACCAGGCCCTGAGCAGCACGAACAGCCAGATGGGGACGAGCGCGAACAGCCCGAGCGGGGCGAGCAGGCCGGTCAGCCACGACACGACCGGCACCCGGTACTCCTGCGCGTGCGGCGGGAAGCCGGCGTCCCGGTCGAAGCTGCCGAGGTAGTCCGGCCGGGCGGTGAGCTGGTCGGTGGCGGCGCGGTCGAGCACGGCCAGGGTCCGGCCGGGGTGGGTCGCGAAGTACGTCACGACGTTCCGGCGGCTGATCTTGTCGCGGTACCGCGGGTACAGCGGGTCCGTCGTCGCCGGGTGCGGGTGCCACCAGCCGTTGCCCGCGTACGGCGCGAACGACGGCGGCAGTCCGAGGGCGGCCAGGTCGGCCTGGGTGTCGTGCTTGCCGTCGACGATGTTGAGGAAGATCGAGTTGAAGACGTTGATCTCGCGGGAGTCGTCGCCCGGGAAGGCGCTGTAGGTGCCGTCGGGCGCTCGGGCGGGCTCGACGCTCTGCTGCGCGGAGAGCGTGACAGCGCCGATCGCGCCGATGACCAGCACCGCCGCCGCCCACCGCTTGGCCCCGCTCAGCGTGCCCGGGCGGACCAGCAGGATCGCCAGCGCGAGGATCGGCAGGATGATCAGCGTCTGGACCTTGGCGTTGACCACCAGGACGCCGCCCGCGAACGTCACCGCCATCCCCGCGTAGCTCCACCGGCCTTCCCGGGCGGTCAGGAGCAGGCCGCCGACGGCCAGCAGCAAGCCGAGGAAGGCCGCGCCTTCGCCGAGGATCGCCGCGAAGTAGCCGAAGAACGCCGAGTCCGCGACGACCAGCAGGAGCCCGGCCGCCACGAACAGCCGGGTCCGGCGCGGGTGTGGCAGGCCGAGCACGACGGCCGTGATCGCCGCCGCGGCGATGACGCTGCTCAGCAGGCCCAGGATGACCAGGCTCAGCGTGCCGTGGAGGCCGATCAGCCGTCCGACGCGGACGGCCAGGTCCGCGAGCCAGCTCTGCGTCAGCAGGTACGTCGGCCGGCACGGCGGTCCCGGCGCGGGCGGGTAGCTGAGGTGGACGAACGGCTCGGGCAGGCCCTTCCAGGTGATCCCGGCGCCGCACAGCACGCGGCCGCCGTCGCCGTTGTTGGACATCGCGATCGGGCGCGGCACCAGGAACCGCACCACGAACAGGGCGAGCGACGCGCCGAACACCCCGATCCCGAGCCGCGCTTCCGCGCCCAGCTGCCGGTCCGGGGCCTCGAGCTTCACGAAGGACAGGGTACGTAGCGGAAGTCCGGGCCCTTGTCGAGGTCGGCGACCAGCGACTTCGCCTGTTCCGCCCGCGGGTACACCGACACCCAGTAGGGCGTGCCGACGCGGCGGAAGGTCGCGACCTCGTACTTGCCCGCGTACACCGGGTCGATCACGCAGTGCTGGCGGTCGGCGTAGCCGCCCTCGGCGGGCACGGCGACGGTCGGGCGGCGGCTGTTCACCACGTAGTCGTAGTCGGTCGCGACGCCGCCGTCGTGCCGCCCTTCGCGGGCGATGTGGTCGTCGGTGCGGCCGAGGACGTCGATGATGAGCAGCTGCCCGCCGTGGGCGGCGAGGGCGCCGGGGGCGGCGGCGCTGACGACGGAGCCGGGCGGCAGGTAGTCGCCGAGCCAGTCGCCGATTTCGGCGAGTTCGGTGCCGTGCGAGTGCCAGACGCGGACCCGGTCGAGCATCTCGGGGCTGAGCACCGAGACGAGGACCGCGATGCCGGCCAGCCCGCAGGCGGTCACCGGGACGAGCCGCGGCGTGACCGGCTTCGGCCACGGCGACGGCTTCGCCACGACGTCCACGGTCAGTACGCCGTACGTCCCGGCGGCCGCGACGGCCAGCAGCGGCGGGATCGGGGCCAGCAGCCGCCACGACGGACCGGGGTCGCCGCCGATGAGCACGGCCGCCGCGGCCAGCCCGGCGGCCATCGCGAACAGCAGCCAGAGCAGCGCCCGAGCCTCCACAGCTTCGGTGCGACGCAGCAGCAGCGCGACCGCGGCGACCAGCCCCAGCAGCAGGAACCCCTGGTGGGCCAGGGCGAACCCGGCGAGGTACGGCCAGCCGGTGGCGAGGTGCTCATCGAGCGGCCCACCGAGCTTCGCGGCCAGCGGGGCGGGGAGGAAGTGCTGGTAGAACGTCGCGCGCCAGGCCAGCCGCGGGATCAGGAAGACCAGCGCGCCCAGAACGTACCCCACCGGCGCCCACCAGCTGTGCTTCTCCTTGAGGGCCGCCCCGGCCAGCCACAGGCCGGCCAGCACGGCGACCACCAGGCCTTCCGGGCTGGTCATCACGGCGAAGGCGACCACCACCCCGGCGACCACCGGGCGGCGCGCCGCGAGCGCGTACCCGGCGGCGAGGACGAGCAGCACGAACAGCGGGACTTCGGAACCCGAGGCGCCGTAGACGGCGAGGCCGCCGGCGCTCGCGGTGAGCACCGCGGCGGCCACGCCGATCGCGGGCCGCGGCGCGGCGCCGGCCGCGGTGACGATCCGGTTGGCCAGGAAGTACGCCAGGAGCACGCAGCCGAGCGCGGCGAGGACGCCCAGGACGACCGCCGTCGTGCGGATGTCGGCGCCGAACGCGGCACGCGGCAGCGCGACCAGGACCAGCCAGAGGAAGTTCGTGTACCCCTCGACGCGTTCACCGGGGTTGAAGACCGGCCCGTTGCCGTCGGCGATGTTCTGCGCGTAGCGGAAGGTGACCAGCGCGTCTTCGGTGACGGTCGCGAACAGTAGCTGGTGCAGCAGCGAGAGGCCGAGTGCGAGGGTGAGGACGAAGGCGCGCAGGCCGCGGTCGGCGTCGAGGCGGGTCCAGGTCAGCACCACGATCGCGGCGACGACCAGCCACGCCACCACGACCGCGTAGACCACCCGGCCCCCTCCGCCTCGCACCGCACCCGCCCGGCCGGCTCCCCGGCCAGGTTATCGATCATCGGCGGCGAAGTGTTTCGCGTGGATCGATCACGGGACCGAATGGGGGTGGATCACTTCGCCGGCGACAGTCAATCAGGGAAATTCACCGGTCAGAATAACCCGATCGGGTGTCGCCTCGGACGGCCGAAGTGACGTCCTGAAAAAGCGCCGATCGGGCTATCCCGTCGACGCGACGAGCCGGTCATTCCCGGCTTAGTCTCCACCGTGCTCTCCGCAGGCATCGCCATTGTCGTCATCGCCGGGCCGGGTCTCCTGATCGGTCTCGCGGCGGGTTTGCGCGGCTGGGTCCTGGCCGGGACGGCGCCGTTGCTGAGCTACGCCGTCGGCGGGCTGACCGGTCCGTGGGCCGCCGCGGCCGGGCTGCCGTTCACGCCGCTGACGTACGCGGTGTCGACGGTCGTGTTCGCCGGGATCGCTTTCGGTGTGCGGAGGTTCACGGTGCGCGGCCGGTCGCCGGAACCGCCATTGTGGACGAGAAGTGGACACCTGGCGGTACTGGCCTGCCTGCTGTTCGCGGCCGCCACCGGGGTCTGGGCGGCTCTGCTCGGGATGGGCCGGATCGGGGCGCTGCCCCAGGGGTTCGACGCGGTCTACCACGGCAACGCCGTTCGCTACCTCGCCGACACCGGCGACGGCAGCCTGTTCGGCACGGGCCACGTGAACTGGTACGGCGACGCGCCACCAGTGTTCTACCCCAACGCCTACCACCTGCTGGCGTCGGTGACGTACCGGCTCGGCGGCGGGTCGATCCCGGAGACGCTGGACGCGAACACCGTGCTGCTGCCGGGTCTGCTGGCGCTGTCGCTGGTGACGCTGGTGCGGCAGTTCCGCGGCCGGGCCGTGCTCGCGGGCGCCGTGGCGCTGACGGCGGTGGCGCCGGTGACGGGCGTCTACGAGTCGATGAACCGCGGGCCGCTGCTGCCGTTCGCGCTGGGCGTGACGCTGACGCCGTTGGCCGCGGTGGCGCTGCGGCGGTACCTGGAGCGGGCCGCGCCGGACACCGGGCTGGTGCTGGTGCTCGCCGCGGTGGGGCTGCTGTGCATCCACCCGTCGACGTTGTTCGGCGGGATCCTGTTCGCGGGCCCGATGCTGGGGCAGCGCTGGCTGGCGGGGTGGCGCCGGCTCGGCCGCGACCTGCTGGCGTTGCTGCCGATCGCGGTGGTGTCGCTGCTGGTGGCGTGGCTGCAGCTGTTCGGAGCGCTGGGGCTGGCGTTGCCGTACTACGGCTGGCCGAGCGAGTACCGCGCGTCGACGGCGTTGGGCGCCCTGCTGGGGTTCCAGCACTTCGAGCCGCACCCGCAGGTGTGGCTGTCGGTGGCGTTGTTCTTGGGGATCGTGTTCTTCGCGCGGGCGGGTGAGCTGCGCTGGATCGGCCTGACGGCGTTGGTGACGGGGTTGGCGTACGTGGCGGTGGCGTCGTCCAACGCGCCGATCGTGATGGCCCTGTCCCGGCCCTGGTGGGACGACCCGTTCCGGTTCTTCTCGATGGCGGCGGTCCCGCTGTCGGTCCTGGCGGCCCACGGCTTGGCGTCGGCGCAGGCCTGGTTGCGCGACCGGTTGCCGTCGCGGGTCCAGGCGGTCGCCTTGCTGGTCCTGCCGGGGTTCGTGCTGCTTTCGAACGGGCTGTACGTCCGGTCGAACGGCGACCAGGTGTACCCGGGCTACCAGGCGGCGGACCCGTCGACGCTGCGCGTGACACCCGGCGAGCAGGCCGCGATGCTGGCGCTCGGCACCCTGGCCGCGCCCGGCGAGTGGGCGATGAACGACCGGTCCGACGGAACCGCGTGGACTTACGCTTTGGCGGGAATTCGAACCGTCGCCGGGCATTTCGACGAAACTTCCCCACCGTCGGACGCGGTGTTGCTGGCAAACCGCTTTCGAAACTATTCGACGGATCCGGCGGTGCGGGCGGCGGTGCGCCGGTGGAACATCCATTGGGTCATTTCGGGAAAGCCGTCCGGTGATCCGGTCCGGCCTTATCAGCCGGGGCTGGTCGGTTTGGCGGGCGAGCCGTTCTTGACGGTGGTCTACCGCAACCCGGACGCGGTGATCTACCGGCTGACGCCGTGAGTTGTCCACATGTGCGCAACCCCTGTGGACAACCTGGGGACAACGTCAGGCAGGGGTGCTGGCTCGCGTACCCAGGCGGACGACACGCGTACCGGGATGGACGACACGCGTACCTGGGCGGACGACACGGCGGAAGGGTTCAGGCGGAGCGGGCGGTGCGGGCGGCGACCGCGGCGAAGCCGGCCGTGAGCAGGTCGGCGACCGTGAACATCACGCGGGAGGCGACCGCGAACGCGGTGGCCTGGCCGACCGTCAGGCCGCTCGCCGTCAGGACCGCCACCTGGGCCACCTCGCGGACGCCGACGCCGCTGGGGAGGATGAACGCGAACGTGCCCACCGTCATCGCCACGGCCATCGCGCCCACGCAGAGCACGAAGCCGCTCAGGCCCGGGGTGCCCACCGAGTTGGCCAGGAGCCAGAGGTGGACGCCCTGCAGGCACCACGCCGCCGTCGAGGCGCCGAAGACCTTGCCGATCACCGCCCAGCCGAGCGGGTGGGCCAGCGGGGGGCGCCGGAGGATCCGCAGGACCAGGGACGTGCCCCAGGTCAGGATCTTCGGGTGCAGCATCGCCAGGCCGAGCGGGATGAGCACGAACAGCCACAGCGCGCGCGGGCTGTTGCTGAACACCGCCGGGGCCGCCAGGAGCGACACCACCAGCGCCGACACCACGCCCACGCCGAGCTGGATCAGGGAGCCGGTGAAGATCCGGGCGCGGGCCAGGCCCGCCTTGCGGCCCAGCTCCATCTGCAGCAGGTACGCCCAGACCGACCCCGGCACGTACTTGCCGAGCGAGCCGACCAGGCAGATCTGCGCGCCCCGGGCGTAGCCGATCGGCTTGCCCAGGTCGTCGACCATCACCTGCCAGCCCCAGGTCGAGACCAGGATGGCTGCGACCAGGGCGACCAGGCTCAGCAGGGACGACTCCCAGGCGACGTCCCGCAGGGTGTGCCAGAACTCGCCCCAGTTGGCCGCCAGCTGCTTCGCCGCGAAGCCGAGGACCAGCAGGATCGCCACCCACCGGACGACGTCGAGGATCTTCGCCCGGGTGGACTTCGGCTGCTTTCCCGCCGCCGGCAGGTCCTCAACTTTCGTCATCGACGGCTCTCCTCAGGCCTGCACCGTGACCAGGCGGCTGAACTCGGAGAGCAGATCGTAACCGTCCCACACCGCGGAGAAGGTCAGGGCGGAGCCGAACGGCACGATCCGGTCGACGCCGCGGCCCGCGAGCTCGTGCGCGAACGCCGTCAGCTCCTCGGCGGTGAAGCCGAACTGGCTGACCGTCTGGTCCTTCCGGAGGACGATCGGCACCAGGTCGGCCAGCGAGGACACCCGCGCGTTGGCGAACGTGCCCGCGCCGAGCCACTCGCGCGGCAGCACCGCCGGGTCGGTCAGCTCGAGCGTCGCCAGGCCGTTGCCCTGGAACTCGATCTCCTTGACCAGCCCGTCGACCGCCGCGCCGTACGCCGAGACGCGCTTCTGGACCGCCATCGCCGGCTCGGTGACGTGCTGCTTCGTCTCCAGCACCGAAGCCAGCAGCGTGCGGAACTCGCTCCCGGCCGCGGACGCACCCGCTTCGTCGCCGACCCAGAACACCGCGCGCGGCGACGAGCAGGCGGCCTGGTCGAACCAGTACGAGTCGTTGTAGAAGCCCTCCGCGGCCGCGCGCCGCTCTTCGGCGGACGCCCGCTGCCAGCCCGCCACCGACGCGACGGCGAAGGACGAGCGGTCCGGGAACGTCAGGTCACGCGCGTGCGGGGCCAGGGGGTACTTCCGCAGGGCCGCGACCGAGCCGTCGCCGCCCCAGATGACGCGCAGGTCGGCGGCCAGCGACAGGGCGCCGCTCACCTCGTCGCTGCGGTCGTAGGTCACCATCCGCTGGGTCGCCCGGATGGCGTCGGCCACCGAAGCGTCCACTTCGGACAGTGCGGCGTTCAGCGCCTCCAGCACCGCCTCGGCGGCCCCGGCCGAGCGCGACGAGACTCGCACGACGTTGTGGTTGCCCGCCAGCGCGGACAGCGCCCACGAGTAGACGAAGATCGTGTCGACGTTCGCCGGCGGCACGTGGAAGACCAGCCCGCGCGGGAACCGCAGCGCGTTCCCCGAGGTGTCCAGAGTGGACAGCGCCTTGGCGATTTCGCCCTTGCGCAGGAAGAAGCCGAGCGACGCGAGCTCCGGGAACCGGCGCGCGGTGGCCGGGGCGAGCAGCTTGCGGGCGAACTTCGTGACGAACTCGACGATCCGCGGGTCGCCGACGCGCAGCCGACCGCCCGGCGGCGAAGCGCGCAGCTCGTCGACCAGGGAACCGACCTCGATCGGGGCCGAAGCGGGGAACCGCTGGGTCAGAGAAGTCACGCCGCCGCTCCCGAGAACGTGTCGGAGCACCCGCGGGCCTCCGCCTTCGGCAGCCGCCCGAGCACCGAGAAGTGCTTGCCCGGCCAGTCGCCGTCGTCGATGCCGTTGTAGACGCCGAGGTCTTCGGTCAGCAGCACGTGCCCCGGGTACGACCGCGGCAGCGTCGAGACGACCTCGATCACGCCCGGCTCCCCGACCGGCTGCTCTTCCCACGTCTCCGGGTTCCGGATGACGACGTCGGCGAAGTCCGGGCAGTACAGCGAGTTCCCGGACGGCCCTTCGAGGAACACCGTGCCGATCTGCTCGATCATCCCGTAGTAGTTGTGGATCCGGGTCAGGCCGGTGTCCTCTTTGAACCGCCGCCGGAACTCGGTGTTGTCCACCGCGCGGTCGATCAGCTTCTTCCAGCCACCGCTGTGGATCAGGATGCCGTTCGACAGGTCGAGCCCGTGGTCCCGCGCGACCTCGTAGAGGTACAGCCACACCATGAACGTGAAGCCGAAGATCAGGAACGGCTTGTCGCCGTACTCGGCGAGGAACTTCTTGACCGCCTCGACGTCCGGCTGGTCGTTCTCGTCGAGCACGTACGTGTGCTTGCGGCCGAAGTTCGCCATGCCCAGCACACCCGCGCCGCGCGCGGAGAACGAGCGGCGGTTCTTGATGATGCCGATCGTGTCGACCATCAGCATCGGCAGCCGCTCCCCGCCGAGGACCTCCTGCAGCGTCGCGCCCAGCTGCTTGGTCTGCGCGCCCGCCGCCTCCTTGTCCAGGTAGATCCGGGACGCGCCGGCGCCGGTGGTGCCCGACGACGTCAGCGTCTTGAAGACCTCGCTGTCCGGGACGGACTTCAGGTCGTGCGTCTTGAACATCCGCACCGGCAGCCACGGCAGGTCCGCGATCGAGCCGAAACGCGCGTCCGCAGCGATCCCCAGCGACGACAGGATCCGGTCGTAGCCTTCGGAATTCGCCCGGTGGTGGGCCGTCAGCGAGGCCAGCTCGGGCAGCAGCAAGGCCTCCCGGTCGGCCTGCGACCGCGTGAACACACTCATACCCGCCCCTCCAAGGTCCGGTAGTCGATCTTGCCGCTGGCCAGCAGCGGCACGGTTTCGATCGGGCGGACGTCGAACCCGCTGGCGTGCAGGTGCAGCCGCTCGGCCAGCGCCCGCGACGCGTCCTTGCAGATGCCGGTGTCGGCGCCCTCGGCGAACAGCACGACCTTGTCGCCCGCCGCCACCGCGGCCACCACGTCGATCCCGACCGCCGCCGTGCGCACGGCCTGCTCGAGATCGTCGAGGCTGACGCGGTTGCCGAACACCTTGCCGATGCGCTTGAGCCGGCCGGTGATGAACAGGTACCCCTCTTCGTCGAGGTACCCGAGGTCACCGGTGGCCAGCACGCCACCGTATTCGTCGCCCTTGGCCAGTCCGGACTCGTCGTCCGCATAGCCCATCATCACGTTGGGCCCACGGTAGACGACCTCACCGACAATTTTCGGGTGCGTGGTCTCCGAGCCGTCGTCGCGACGGACCGAGAACCGGCCGCCCGGCAGCGCCGGCCCGGCGGAACCGAGCTTTTCGGCCAGCTTTTCGGCGGGCACCGTCGTCATCCGCGGCGCCGCCTCGGTCTGGCCGTACATGACGTACATCCGGCCGCCGACGGCGAGCATCTTCTCGTTGAACTCGGCGACCAGTTCGTCGCGCAGCTTCCCGCCGGCCTGCGTCAGCGTGCGCAGCGTCGGGTACTTCGCGGGGTCGAACTTGAGCCGCCGCAGCATTTCGTAGTGGTACGGGACACCCGAGAGCGACGTGACGCCGTGGGTGTTCACCGCGTCCCAGAAGCCGCGGCCGAGCACGCCGGACGGCTCGATCACGACGGTCGCGTCCCGCACCAGGTGCGAGTTCAGCACCGACAGGCCGTAGCTGTAGTGCAGGGGCAGGCAGGTGGGAGCGACCTCGTCGGCGTCGATGTGCAGCACCTGCGCGATGGCGTCGGCGTTCGAGAGGATCGCCTGGCGCGAGAGCCGGACGAGCTTCGGGTTACCGGTCGAGCCGCTGGTCGGCAGCAGGACGGCGAGGTCGGGGTGCGGCACGACCCCGTCGGCCGACGTGCGGACCCAGTCGGCACCCCGTGCGGCATACCCGTCGGGCGCGGCACCCGAAGCCGACAGCACGGCCGCCGGCCGGAACCGCGAGACCAGCCCGGCCAGCACGTCCGCGTCCAGTGCCGGGTCGATCAGCGCGATCGCCCGCCCGGATTCGAACGCGCCCAGGTAGGTCAGCACGCTGTCCAGGTCGACCGACATCCGCGCGAACACGACGCCGGTGGGCAGCGCCGCCAGCTTCTCCATCGCCCGGCCGACCTCGGCCGACAGTTCCGCGCCCGCCAGCGTGCGGCCCCCGGCCACATCGACCAGCCGGGCTCCCGCACCCAACAGCGTCACAGCACCAAGCCTCCGTCGATCCCCAGCACCTGGCCGGTGATGAACGACGCTTCGTCGCTCACCAGGAACCGGATCGCGTTCGCCACTTCTTCGGGCCGGCCCAGGCGCCCGAGCGGCGTCTTGCCGGCGTTCTCCGCCTTCGCGTCCTCGCTCAGGCCCGAGGTGAGATCGGTCTCGATGACGCCCGGCGCGACCGCGTTGACGCGGATGCCGGACCGGCCGAGCTCCTTCGCCGCCGACCGCGCGATGTTCGCCACCGCCGCCTTCGACGCCGCATACACCGTCTGACCGGCGCTTCCGTACTCGCCGACGATGGAGGCGAGCACGACGATCGCCCCCGACTTCTTCCGCATCATCGCCCGGGCCGCGGCCTGGACGGTGTGCAGCGTGCCGGCGACGTTCGTGCTCAGCGTCGTGTCGACGAGGTCTTCCTTGATCATGCCGAGGAGCGCGTCCTCCATGATCCCGGCGTTCGCGACGACGACGTCGAGCTTCCCGTGCTCCTTTGCGACCCCCCTGACCAGCGAAGACACCGCTTTGGCGTCGGTGACGTCCAGCGCGAGCCCGGAAGCGCCCACGGAGGCCGCCGCTTCCTTCGCGCGAGCTTCGTCACGTCCGGTCAGCACCACCGTCGCGCCCGCTTCCACCAGAGCGCGGGCGGTGGCCAGGCCGATCCCCCGCGTCCCGCCCGTGACGAGCGCGACGCGACCGGACAAATCAGTCATTCTTCGACTGGAGCTCGGTGACCATGTCGACGGCGACCTTGAAGCTCGACATGTCGATGACCTGGTCGGTGTCGAACTCGACGTCGAACTCGTCCTCGATGGCCGCGACCAGCGCCATGTGGCCGACCGAGTCCCACGCCTCGATGTCGCGGTACTTCAGGTTCTCGACGTCGACACCGCCGTCGAGGTCCAGCGCCTCGACGAAGACCTCGCGCAGCTTGGGGGCGACTTCGGACATGCGTTGACTCCTAGTGCTCGTCGCGCGGGCGAGCGTCCCACGCCTTTACCAAGGTAGAGAGGTCGCCGGGCAGTGTGACGTCCGGGAGACCTTCCTTGCCCTTCAGCCACGGCCCGAGAGCCTCGATCGTCTCCTCGTCGAGACCACGGCGGGACAGGCCCACCACGTTGACGCCGGTGACGCGGGCCGGGTTGCCGACGGCGATGGTGAACGCGCCGATCTCGCGCCGCACCGCCGAGCCCATCCCGATCATCGCGCCGGGCCCGATCACGACCTTCTGGTGCAGGATCGCGCCCATGCCGAGGTTCGCGCCGTCCCAGATGTGGCAGTGGCCACCCGTGACGGCGTTCGACGCGATCGTCACGCCGTCGCCGACCAGGCAGTCGTGCGCGATGTGGGAGTTGCGGAGGTAGTAGCCGTCGCTGCCGACCGTCGTTGTCCGCCAGGTCCCTTGGTGGACACTCACGTACTCGCGGATCCGGTTGCGGCTGCCGATGACGACACCGTGCCCGTCGTGATCCGGGTCACCGGCCGGGGCGTCTTCCCAGGCCGCCGGGTGCGGGCGGCCGCGGTCCTCGCCCGGCGTGCCGATGGTCACGTGCGGGCCGATCCAGTTGCCGTCCCCGATCCGCGTGGGGCCCGCGATCACCGCGAACGGCCCGATGACGTTGTCCTCGCCGAGCTCGACGCCTTCGCCGATGACGGCGGTCGGGTGGATGCGGTTGGCCACGGGCGGGTATCCGTTCGTCGGCGGCTGGGTACTGGGCGTGCTGCCGCGCCCGGTAACGTGTGGCCCGCGTTGCTGCAGGGCGGCCGGGCGCAGAACCGGCGGCTCACTGTACCGGACGCACCGAAATCGCCTGCCGAGAGAGACTGCCCATGATCCCCATCACTGTGGTCGACGTCCGCGACGCGGAGGACCTCGTCGTCGAGGTGCTGCGCTCCGGCGCCATCGCACAGGGACCGATGGTCAAGCGCTTCGAAGACGCCTTCGCGGCGGTCTCCGGGACGAAGCACGCGATCGCGGTCAACAACGGGACCACCGCGCTGGTCGCGGCCCTCCAGGTGCTGGACCTGCAGCCGGGTGACGAGGTCATCACCTCGCCGTTCACCTTCGTGGCGACGCTGAACGCGATCCTCGAGGCCGGCGCGACCGTCCGCTTCGCCGACATCCGGCGCGACGACTTCGCGATCGACCCCGACGCCGTGGCCAAGGCCGTGACGGACCGCACGAAGGTCCTGATGCCGGTGCACCTCTACGGCCAGACGGCGGACATGGGCAAGCTCGCGCCGCTCGCCGCCGAGCGCGGCCTGCAGGTGATCGAGGACTCGGCGCAGGCCGTCGGCGCGTCGTTCGAGGGCAAGCCGGCCGGTTCGTTCGGCATCGGCTGCTTCTCTCTGTACGCGACGAAGAACATCACCACCGCCGAGGGCGGTGTCATCACCACGGACGACGACGCGCTGGCCGACAAGCTGCGCGTGCTGCGCAACCAGGGCATGCGCGCCCGGTACCAGTACGAGGTCGCCGGCCACAACTACCGGATGACCGACCTGCACGCGGCCGTGGGCATTCCGCAGCTGGCGAAGCTCGACCAGCTGACCGCCGCCCGCCAGGCGAACGCGAAGCGGCTGTCCGAGGGGCTCGCCGGCACGCCGGGCCTCGACGTCCCGCAGGTGCTGCCGGGCCGCGAGCACGTGTGGCACCAGTACACGGTGCTGGTCGGGCCGCACGCGTTCCTCTCGCGCGACGAGCTGGCCACGGCGCTCACCGAGCGCGGCATCGGCAACGGCATCTACTACCCCAAGATCGTCTTCGACTACGACTGCTACGCGGGTCACGACCTGATCCCGGGCGCGCGCGTCGAGGACTTCCCGGTCGCGAAGTCGGTCGCCGAGCAGGCGCTTTCGCTGCCGGTGCACCCGCACCTGACCGAGTCCGACCTGGACACCATCATCGAAACCGTTCGCGAGGTACTGGGCGCATGACGCATCGGATCGCTCTTGTCGGTACCGGGAACATGGGTTCCCTCCACGCCCGCGTGCTCGCCCAGAACGAGCGCGTCGACCTGGTCCGCGTGATCGATCCGCGCGAGGAAGCGGGCAAGGCCGTCGCCGACCGGTACGAAACGCGGTGGACACCGGAGATCGGCGAATTGTCCGATGTGGACGCCGTGGTGCTGGCGTCGGCCACCGAGGTGCACTACGACCTGGCGCAGGAGATCTTCCGCCAGGGCAAGCCGATGCTGGTCGAGAAGCCGGTCTGCAACAGCTTCGAGAAGTCCCAGGAAATCGTTTCGCTGTCGGCGAAGAACGACATCCCGCTGATGTGCGGGCTGCTGGAGCGCTACAACCCGGCGGTGATGACCGCGCGGGCGCTGGTGAACGAGCCGGTGCACCTGATGGCCCGCCGCCACGGCCCGTACGCGCCCCGCATCAAGACCGGGGTGGCGTGGGACCTGCTGGTGCACGACGTCGACCTGGCGATCCAGTTCTTCGGCGGCGCGACCCCGGCCCGCGTGACGTCCGGCGCGGGGTACTTCCACCCGTCGTCGGTCGAGGGCGCCGAGGACACCATCGAGACGGTGCTGTCCTTCCCGACCGGCCTGGCCACGGTCTCGGCCTCGCGGCTGGGCCAGAAGAAGGTCCGCTCGCTGGTCGTCTCCGAGCTCGACCGGCTGATCGAGATCGACCTGCTGCGCCGGGACGTCACGATCTACCGGCACGTCTCGCACGACTCCGTCACCCCGGACGGCCTCGGCTACCGGCAGCAGACGGTCATCGAGATCCCGGAGCTGGTCACCGCCCGCGAGCCGCTCGCCACCCAGCTGGACCGCTTCTGCGACCTGCTCGAGGGCAAGATCGACGCCGACACCGAGCGCGACCTGATCCTGCCCTCGCACCACGTCGTCGAGCAGGTTCTGACGCAGGCCGCGGCCTAGCTCACCGGCACCGGGAACGCGGCCGGGCTCCGGCGGCCACCGGGGCCCACCGCGCGGACGCCGAAGAAGACGTTGTCCTTGGACAGGTCGATCTTCGCCGTCAGCGCCGGGCCGACGCCGATCGCATGCGTCCAGTCCGGCGCGGTGGTTTCGCGCCAGAGGACCTCGTAGCCCGTCGCGCCCGGTGTCGCGTCCCACAGCAGTTCCGAGTCGTTCGTCAGCGCCGCCGTGCGGATCTTGACGCCCTTCGGCGTGCCCGGCGCCGTGGCGAGCGACCACAGCGCGGCGCCGTTCACCCGGGCGACCCGCGCGATGAACGGGAAGTCGCAGAACTCCGGCAGATCGCCGTACTGGACACCGCTCTCGACGCGGACGTCCTGGTGCTGGTGGGCGAAGTCCTCGTTCGGCTCGGTGAACCGCGCCGCCGGGTAACCCTGCTCCAGGAAGCCGATGTGGTCGCCGCCGCGCAGGTAGCGGTCGCGGCGGTGGATGACGCGGACGGTCATGCCGGTCGCGTCGTTCTCCGCCACGGACTTCACGAACCGGGCCAGCTGCCGCGGCGGGGAGTCGTTCTCGCCGCCGATGCTGCGGCGCAGGTTCGCTTCGGCCGGGGTTTCCGCCGTCGGCACGCCCTCGGCGAAGAGGCGGATCGTGAAGGGGGCGCGCGTGCCGTCGTCGGCGCGGCTCGAGCCGACGATGTCGTCGGTGAACATCGCCTGGACGTCGGTGCCGGCCGCCTTGAACTGCCGCGCCATGAACCGCGAGCCGTAGAGGCCCTGTTCCTCACCCGCGACGGCGGCGAAGACGATCGTCGCGGCCGGTTGCCGCGTCGAGAGCACCCGAGCCAGCTCCAGGGCGACCGCGACGCCCGAAGCGTCGTCGTCGGCGCCCGGCGCGTCCCCGGTGAAGTCCATGACGTCGGTGCGGCGCGAGTCGTAGTGCCCCGAAACGACGTACACGCGGCCGGCATCGGTGGACCCACGCAGCGTCGCGACGACGTTGGTGATCTGCGTCGGCACCGGGATCCGGTCGGCGGGCGGCTGGACGTACGACTGGAGCTCGACGCTCAGCCGGCCGCCGGACGCGGCCGCGATCTGCTGGTACTGCGCGAAGAGCCAGTCGCGCGCGGCACCGATGCCGCGGGCGGGGTCGTCCTGGGCGGACAGCGTGTGCCGGGTGCCGAACGCGGCCAGCCGGCGGACGGTCGCTTCGATCCGCCGCTCGTCGACCTGGCGCAGCAAAGCCCGCAGCTCGGCGTCGGGACGCTGGGAGCGGACCGGGCCGCCGGGCCCGCGGTCCCCGAGTTCGGCGGCACCGGCCGGGGCGGCGGCCGTCACGCCCAGCGCGGCCGTGGCGGTGAGGAACGCTCGTCGAGAGGTCACGGTGCCCGTCTTACGCCCGCATCGCGTGGCCGGGTACCGCCTACTTGGTGAGCCGCTTTCCGTCGGCGTCGAAGGCGATCAGGGGTGTCAAGACGGCGGAGTTCGGGACCTCGACGGGGTCGAACCAGAAGAAGACCACGGTCGAGTCCGCGGTCCAGGTCGCCAGCCGGGCCTCGATCGTCTTGCCGTGCACCGTGGTGGTGATCCGCGCCGCCGGGCCGGCGAAGTAGCCGAAGACCGGGATGAGCTGGTTGCCGACCGTCTCGCCGCCGTCGGTGGCGTGGAAGCCGAACGAGCGGTCGGAGCCGCGGAACTCGTTCGTCACCTGCAGGGCCCGCAGCGAGGCCCCGGACCGGAGACCGGCCACCAGGCCGAACCGGGTGCCCGGCAGTTCCGGCAGGTCGATGGCCCGCGCGTAGAAGACGAGCTCCCCGGCCGCGGTCCGGATGCCGGTGCCGACGACGTCCCCGATCGGCTGCTCCGCGGGCGGTCCGGCGGTCGTCGACACGGCCGGGGCCGGGGACGGCGGCTGCGCGACCGGCGCGGGCGCGGGCTGCCGCAGCTGGATGGCGAACACCACGACGAGCACCACGGCGGCCGCGGCGGCGACCCCGGCGGTCCCGGTCAGCAGCCGCCGGCGACGTCGGATACGCCTCCCACCGGCCATGATCCCGGCGAGATCGGGTTCGGCGAAGGGCACCTCGGGCGGCTGCCGGAGGGCGGCGCGGAAGTCGTCGAGCTCGTTCACCGCCCGCTCCCTCCGATCAGCGTGTCCTCCGGGTCCGCCTCGACCCGCAGCTTGGCCAGCGCCCGCGAGTTCGTGCTCTTCACGGTACCGAGGGAAACGCCGAGCTCACGGGCCACGTCGGCTTCGGGCAGGTCGAAGAAGTGCCGCAGCACGACGACGGCGCGTTCGCGGTCGGTGAGCGTCTTGAGCACCGCGGTGAGCCACGCGCGCTGGGTGACGGCCTGGTCGACGTCGAGGCGGTCCTGCTGCTCGGGCATGGCCTCGGTGGCGTACTCGCGGATGGGGCGCCGCCAGCCGTCGATGACGTGGTTCACCAGGACGGTCCGGGCGTAGCCGTAGGCGTCCTTGTGCCGCACCCGCGACCAGGCCGCGTAGGTGCGCGTGAAGGCGGTCTGGGCGGCGTCTTCGGCCTGGTGGCGATCACCGGTGAGCAGGAACGCGGCGTGCGTGAGCCGAGCCGACGACACGCGGACGAACTCCGCGAACTCCTCGTCGCCGCGCGCCATGGATCACCTCGTTCCGTCCTTTCCAGCGACGGCCGGGGCAGGGAAAGGTTGCTTCGTGGATCTCGCCGGCGTATACCGAAGCTCATCGAAACGTTGTGTAACCGATATCTCGCGCTGGGTCACCGAGTACTAGAGTCCTGCGTGCGGTTCCGTGCGAAGAGACTTCGCCGCCGGGAGGATCGGGCGGTTTCACGACGGCGGCGCCGGCGTCCGGCGCCGGTGCCGCCGTCATCCACGTCAGGGCCGCTGGGCCATGCCGGATCGCTACTCCTCCGAGTAGTCGCCCGATGGGGCTCCCCAGCCCGAAGTGTTCTGCCCTTGTGACTCCGCGATCTCCCGCCGCCGGGCGTTCTCCGCGCGCACACGGTCCACTTCGGACTGGATGTACTCCTCGTCGTACCGCTGGAACACCCGGGCCGGATTCCCCGCCACCAAGGTCCGCGGCGGGACGTCCTTGGCCACCACCGAATTCGGCTGGACCGTCGCGAAGTCGCCGATCGTCACGCCGGCCATGATCACCACCAGGCCGCCGATGAAGCAACCCTTGCCGATCTTGACCGGCTTGCGCTCGATCAGGTCGCTGCCCGAGTGGTTCTGCAGCGTCATGTTCGCCAGCCAGCTCGAGTGCGTGAAGATCAGCGTGTTGAGCCCGATGCTGGTGTGCTCGCCGATCTCCAGGCCGCCGCTGGCGTCCAACGCCGCGCCTTCGCCGATCCAGCAGTGGTCGCCCATCTTCAGGTTCTCGGGGCTGATGATCTTCACGCGCTCGCGCACGCGGCACGTCGAGGGCAGCCCGTAGAACTGCGCGCGCTCGGCGTCGTTCATGTACTGCGAGACGAGCTCGGTCAGGATCTGCGGGCGCAGCCGGTGGCTGCGCTCGTCATCGAAGAACATCGGCTTCCGACACCAGCTTCTCGAAGGTCCTGAGGTGCTCTTCCGCGACGACGTCGAGGCCGAAGTTCGACCGCACCAGTTCGCTCTCGCGCTGCGCGATCAGGGCCCGCTTCTCCGGGTCGTCGAGCAGCTCGATCACCGTGCGCGCCACGGCTTCCGCATCGTCCGGGCGGACCAGCAGCACGTTCTCGCCGTTGCGCAGCTCGATGCCCGGGTAGTTGTCCTCGGTCACCGACGCGATCGTCGCCGTACCCGACAGCATCGCCTCCAGCGACGCCGTGCCGCAGCCGCCGTTGAGGTCGTGGGTGACGATGTCCGCCGCCGCGAAGTACGCCGGGACGTCCTCCTTCGGCACCGCGCCCGTCACCACCAGCGCGTCCGACACGCCCAGCTCGCCGGCCCGCTTCAGGAACGCGTCGTGGTAGACCCGGCCGACGACCACCACCCGCACCCCGGGGTGCTTGTCCAAAATGGACGGCAGGGCCTCGATCAGCGGCAGCCGGTTGCGCAGCGGGATGACGTGCCCGAGCGACACGATCAGCGGGGCGTCGCCGATCCCGTGCTCCGCGCGGACGTCCTTCGTCACCGGCTTCGCGAAGTGTCCCGTGTCGACGGCGATCGGGAAGTACTCCGAGTTCGCGTCGCTCGTGCCGTACCGCGCGACGCAGTAGTCGACGCCCAGCTTGTCGAGGATGACGTACTTCGGCCGCATATAGGCCAGGATCGGCCGCACCAGGACCGCGTCGAGCAGCCGGAACACGCCGCCGTACAACTTGTTGTCGCTGATCAGCAGCGTGTGGATGGTCAGCAGGGTCGGGACGCCGTGCCGCCGCGCCCAGATCCCGGCCAGCCACGAGAGGTCGAAGAACTGGCCGTGCAGGTGGATCGCGTCCGGCTGGAACTCGTCCAGCAGCTTCCACAGCCGCCGCCAGTTGCCCGGCCGCAGGGACGCGAAGCTCATGTCGAAGTCGATCGACAGGCCGATCTGCGGCATCTTCACCGCGGGGAGGCGCACGACGCGGTAGCCGTCCCGTTCCTCCTCGGCCGGGGCGTCGGCGTACGCGGCCGTGATCGCGAGGACTTCGTGCCCGGCCGCGGCGAACTGGGCCGCCAGCGACGCCGCCATGTGCGCGCTGCCGCCCACCCGCGGCGGGAAGAAGTTGTTCACCACCGCGATGCGCATGGCACGCCCTTGCGCAGGCCCCGCGGTGGTGCTCACTCGGTTTCCTTGACCAGATCCCGCATGCCGTCCTCGACGGTGATCCGCGGCTCCCAGCCCAGCACGTCCCGCGCCCGGCTGATGTCGGCCGCGCGCCGCGAGACCAGCACGTCCCGGTCGTTGAACAGCGGCTCGACGTCGACGCCGACCGCCTCGATGAGGATCTTGGCCAGCGCCGCGATCGACGTGTCGATGCCGGTGCCGATGTTGATCGGCACGTTGGCCTTCTCCGACTCCAGCGCCGCGACGACGGCGTGCGCCAGGTCCGTCACGTGCACGAAGTCCATCGACTGGTCGCCGCGGCCGTCGATGATCGGCGGCTGGCCGTTGCGGAGGCGCTGGATGAAGTGGTTGATCACCGACGTGTAGTAGGCCTCGATCTTCTGGCCGGGGCCGTACACGTTGAAGAACCGCAGCGCGTTCCAGGACAGGCCCTTCTGGCGCTCGTAGAAGCCGAGCAGGTCCTCGCCGGCGCGCTTGGAGATGCAGTACGGCGTGAGCGGGCGCAGCTCGTCGTCCTCGTGCATCGGCAGCCGCTTCGGGTCGCCGTAGACCGACGCGGTCGAGGCGAACACCAGCCGCTCGACACCCTCGTCGGCGGCCGCCGCGAAGACGTTGTGGTTGCCGATCATGTTGATGTCGATCGACTCGTGCGGGTCGGCGATCGACTTGTTGATCGACACCGTCGCGAAGTGGATGACGTGCGTGCAGCCGCGCATCGCCTCGCGCACCGCGCCGCCGTACCGGACGTCCTTCTCGACCAGTTCGACCTTGCCGGTGGCGACGAACTCGTTGACCCGGGCGCGGTCGCCGCGGGTCATGTTGTCGAAGATCCGGACCGTGTAGCCGCCCTCGATCAGCAGCGGGATCACGTGCGCGGCGATGAAGCCGCCGCCCCCGGTGAAGAGCACCTTCTTGTCGGACACCAATTTCTCCTCGGTCGGCGGCTTCAGGACAGGGACTGCACGGCTTCGCGCACGACCTCGGCGACCCGGGTGACGTCGGCGTCGGTGAGGTTGGCGTGCATCGGGACGGCGAGCTGGCGCGCGAACGCGTCGGCCGAGACGGGCAGCGGGGCCTGAGGCCCGTAGATCGGCTGCAGGTGCGAGGCGTACGTGCCGAAGTTGCACTGGACGCCCTGGGAGCGGATCCGCAGGGCCAGGGTGTCGCGGCTGACTTCGGGCGCGACCGTGAGCAGGTAGGCCTGCCACGGGTGCTCGCGGTCGGGCAGCTCCACCGGCACGGTCAGCGCGTCGACGTCGGCGAACGCCTCGTGGTAGCGCTTCGCGACCGAACGGCGGGCGGCGAGGAGGTCGGGGAGGCGGTCGAGCTGGACGTTCATGATCGCGGCCTGGACGTCCGAGAGGCGGAAGTTGTAGCCGAGCTCGTGGAACTCCGGGATGGGCAGCGTGTCCGAGCCTTCGCGGCTGATGGCCGGCTCGATGCCGTAGGTGTGCAGCTTGCGGGCGCGGGCGATGAGGTCTTCGCGGTCGGAGACCAGCGCGCCGCCCTCGCCGGCGGTGATGCCCTTACGGCCGTGGAAGGAGAACGCGGCCAGGTCGGCGAGGCTGCCGGCCGGGCGGGTCTTGTACGTCGCGCCCGCGGCGCAGGCGGCGTCCTCGAAGAGCCAGAGGCCGTGCTTGTCGGCGATCGCGCGGTACTCGTCGAAGTCACCGGGCTGGCCGGCGACGTCGACCGCGAGGATCCCGACCGTCTTCGGCGTGATCAGGGCCTCGACGTGCGCCGGGTCCGCGCTGAAGACGTCCGGGCGGATGTCGGCGAACACCGGCTTCGCGCCGGCCTGCACGACGGCGTGGCCGGTCGCCGGGAACGTGTAGTCGCCGACGATCACCTCGTCGCCCGGCCGGACGCCGAGGACCTGGAGCCCGAGGAAGAGCGCCGAGCCGCAGTTCGCGGTCGTCAGCGCGTGCGCCGTACCGGTGACCTGGGCGAACCGCTCTTCGAAGCGGCGGCAGGCCGGGCCGGCACCGGCGAGCCAGCCGGAGCGGAACACCTCGGCTACGGCAGCGAGCTCCTCTTCGCCCACGGTGGGTTGACCTAGGGCAATGCTCTCGGACGACATACCTCTCCCATTGCGTGGGGACCCGGCGAAGTGTATAGACGCACGCTCAGGTGATTCACAGGACCACGCCGAACTCCCGTTTGGAGTGACCCCCACCGCAGGTCGGGGACGTCTTAGGCTGGGTCCATGCGATTCGGGGTGCTGGGGGCCGTCGCCGCGTGGCGCCCCGATGGCGCGGCGGTGGCGGTGGGCGGCCCGCGGTCGCGGACGCTGCTGGCGTTGCTCGCTCTCGACGCCGGGCGGTTCGTCCCGGCCGACCGGCTGATCGACGGCATGTACGGCGAGCACCCGCCGGACGGCGCCGCGAACGCCCTCCAGTCGCAGGTGTCGCGGCTGCGGACGGCGTTGAAGGACCTCGCGCCGGTCGAATTCACCGCGGCCGGGTACCGGCTCGTCGTCGCACCGGACGAAGTGGACGTTCACCGCTTCGAACGGCTGGCCCGCGACGGCCGCGCGCTGCTGAAGAACGGCGAGCACACGCGGGCCGCGGAGATGCTGGGCGACGCACTGGCGTTGTGGCGCGGGCCCGCGTTCACCGACCTCGCGGACGCGCCCTTCGCCGCGCCGCAGGTCACCCGGCTCGAGGAGCTGCGGGCGGACGCCGTGGACGACCACGCCGAGGCCCGGCTGGCGCTCGGGCAGGCCGAAGACGTCCTCGCCGGCCTGCGGGAGACCGTCGCCGCGCAGCCCCTGCGGGAACGGCCACGCGCGCAGCTGATCCGGGCCCTCGCCGCCGCGGGACGGCCGGCCGACGCGCTCGCCGCGTTCGAAGACGCCCGCCGCACGCTGGCCGACGAGCTGGGCGCCGATCCCGGCCCGGAGCTCGCCGAAGCACACCTCGCGGTGCTTCGCGGCGAGACCGAGAAGCCGGTCCTGCCGGCGTTGCCCGCGCAGCTGACCAGCTTCGTCGGCCGCGACGCCGAGCTGCGGCAGGTGGCGGAGCTGCTCGGACGCGCCCGGCTCGTGACGCTGACGGGCCCCGGTGGCACCGGCAAGACGCGGCTGGCGGTCGAGGTCGCGACGGCCCAGGCCGGCCCGGTGGCGTTCGTCGAGCTCGCCCCGCACGGCGGCGGTGCCGTCGCCGGCGCGGTGCTGGCCGCGCTCGGCCTGCGCGAGAGCGCGCGCGGCGGCCCGCAGAACCCGGTCGAGCGGCTGGTCTCGGCGTTGCGGACCCGCCCGGTGCTGCTGGTGCTGGACAACTGCGAGCACGTCGTCGAAGAGGCGGCCCGACTGGTCGCACGCCTGCTCGCCGCCTGCCCCGGGCTGCGGGTCCTGGCCACCAGTCGCGAGCCGCTCGGCATCACCGGCGAGCAGCTGGCGCCGGTGCCGCGGCTGGCCGTCCCGCCGCCCGGGACGTCCGCGGCGCAGGCCCGGGACTTCGCGGCCGTCCGGTTGTTCGCCGAACGCGCGGCCGCGAGCGATCCCGCGTTCGCGCTCGACGAGTCGACGATCGGCGACGTCCAGCACGTCTGCGCGGCCCTCGACGGCCTGCCGCTGGCCCTGGAGCTGGCCGCGGCCCGCGTCCGGTCCCTCGAGCTCGGCGAAATCGCGGCCCGGCTCGACGACCGGTTCCGGCTCCTGGCCCGCGGCAGCCGGACGGCCGAGGCCCGGCACCGCTCGCTGCGCGGGGTCGTCGAGTGGAGCTGGGACCTGCTGACCGCCGAGGAACGGGCGCTGGCCAGGAGACTCGCGGTGTTCTCCGGCGGCGCGACCGCCGCGGCCGCCGCCGAGGTGTGCGGCGCCGACGTCGACCTGCTGCCGGAGCTGGCCGACAAGTCCCTGGTGGAAGCCGTCGGCGGGCGGTTCCGGATGCTGGAGACGATCCGCGCGTTCGGCGCCGGGAAACTCGCCGAAGCGGGCGAAGCGGAGACGTTCCACCGCGCGCACGCCGAGTACTTCCTGCGGTTCGCCGGCGAAGCCGATCCGAAGCTGCGGACCGCGGAGCAGCTGGACTGGCTGGCCCGGCTGGACGCCGACTACGACAACCTCCTGGCCGCGCTGCGCTGGTCGACCGAGCACGACGTCGTGCTCGCGCTGCGGCTGGTGCCGCTGCTGGCGATGTACTGGTGGATGCGTGGACGGCGGTTCGAGGGCGCCGGGCTGTCGCTGGCCGTCGTGTCGCGGTGCTCGCCCGAGGTGCGCGAGGAGTACGCCGAGGAGTTCCTGGTGTGCGTGCTCGGCGCGTTGTCCGGGCATCCGGACGAGTCGCTGGAGCAGTACCTGCCGCTGGTCCGGCGGTACGCGGCGGACGGCGACTGGTCGCCCCGGAACCCGATCCTGGTGATGCTGATGGGCGTCGTCGCCGGCCCGCCCGGCGACGACGACGAGCTGACCGGCCGCGGCGAAGGCCTGCTGGCGGCCGGCGACGCCTGGGCGTGGGCGCTGCTGCCGATGGGCATGGGCCTGCGGGCGATGATGTCCGGCGACCTGGCGGGCGCCGAAGAGGGCCTGCGCGAGGGCGCGGCGCAGTTCCGCGCGCTGGGCGAGCGGTGGGGCCTGTCGATGGCGCTGGACCACCTGTCCCAGCTGCTGACCTGGCGGGGCGAGCACGCGGCCGCGTTGCCGCTGATGGACGAGGCGCTCGGCCTGATGCACGAGATCGGCGCGACGGACGACGTCGCGGACCTGATCTGCCGCCGCGCGTGGAACCACCTGCTGTCGGGCGAGCACGCCCGGGCCCGTGCGGACTACGAGCTGGCCGCGGCCACGGCCCGCCGGTCGGGCATGCCGGAGTCGCGCGCGGCGGCCTGCGTCGGGTTGGCGAACCTGGCCCGGCTGTCCGGTGACCTGGCGGCGGCCCGTTCGTGGTGCGAGCAGGCGCTGGCGGAGTGCCCGGGCGGCTCGTTCGCGGCGGAGACGGTCCGCGCGATGACGCTGCTCTCGCTCGGGTGGCTGGCCGTGGCCGAAGGACGTCCCGCGGAAGCGGCCCGGCTGCACCGGTCGGCGTTGCTGACCGGACGCCAGTGGCACGCGGGCGACGTGGTGGCGTTCGCCTTGGAGGGCTTGGCCGGGGTGGTGCCACCGGACCAGGCGGCCACGCTCCTGGGCGCGGCGGCGGGCGTGCGCGGGACGTCGATCGCGGGTGACCCGGACGCGTCGTCGGTGCGGGGGCGAGTCGTGGCGGCGCTGGGCGCGGACGGTTTCGAACGCGCCTACGCGATGGGGTTGGGGATGAGCGCCCAGAAGGCCTTGAGCGCGGCCGGACTGACCGGCTCACCAGGCCCTTCCCCGCTCGCGTAGCCTGATCGACCGTGCGCAACGTCGTAGTCGTCGGGGGCGGGATCGTCGGTCTGGCCGTGGCCTGGGAGCTGACCAGGCGCGGGCTGGACGTCACCGTCCTGGAGAAGGAAGCCCGCTGGGCGGCACACCAGACCGGGCACAACTCGAACGTCGTGCACGCCGGGCTCTACTACAAGCCCGGTTCCTTCAAGGCGCGGATGTCGGTCGCCGGCAATCGGTCCATCGTGGACTTCGCGCGCCAGTACGGCGTGCCCGTCGAGGTGTGCGGGAAGCTCGTCGTCGCGACCGACGAACGGGAGATCCCCGCGCTGAACACCCTGGCCGAGCGGGCCGAGGCCAACGGCGTCCCGGCCAAGCAGATCTCGCCCGCCGAAGCGCGCGAGTACGAGCCCGAGGTCGCCTGCGTCGCCGCGCTGCGCGTCGAATCCACCGGGATCATCGACTTCCCGGCCGTCTGCCACGCGCTCGTCCGGCTGCTCGACGAAGCCGGCGTCGACCTGCGGCTGAACGCACCGGCCGTGGCCATCCGGGCCGGGAGCAACGGCGGCGTCGAGGTCGCGACCGGCGACGACGTCGTGCAGGCCGACGCCCTGGTGAACTGCGCCGGCCTGCACTCCGACCGCGTCGCGCGGCTGGCCGGGCTGACGCCGTCGGCGAAGATCGTGCCGTTCCGCGGCGAGTACTACGAGCTCAAGCCGGACCGCCGGCACCTGGTCAAGGGCCTGATCTACCCGGTGCCGGACCCGACGCTGCCGTTCCTCGGCGTGCACCTCACGCGCATGCTCGACGGCAGCGTCCACGCCGGCCCGAACGCCGTGCTCGCGCTGCGCCGCGAGGGCTACCGCTGGCGCGACTTCTCGGCGAAGGACGTCGCCGAGGTCGCCGCCTTCCCCGGCGCCTGGCGGCTCGCGAAGAAGTACGCGTTCCCGACCGGCCTCGACGAGGTCCGCCGCTCGTTCTCGAAGAAGCGGTTCGCCGCGAGCCTCGCCCGGCTCGTCCCGGCCGTCACCGAGGACGACATCGTCCGCCACGGCTCCGGCGTGCGCGCCCAGGCGATGCGCCGCGACGGCTCGCTCGTCGACGACTTCCTCATCGAGACCACGCGCGACCAGGTGCACGTCCTGAACGCGCCGTCGCCGGCCGCGACGAGCGCGCTGGAGATCGCGCGCCACATCGCGGACCAGGTGTCCTCGGAGAACTAACCCGGCAGGTTCGCGGTCACCAGCGGGAGGCCCTGCTTCACGAGGTCGCAGGTTTTCGTGTCGTCGCCGACGAACCCGCTGACCACCTGCACCGACGACGTGTCGGTGATGGCGAGGGTCGCGCCGCAGGTGACCCGCAGGCCGCCCATGTTCGGGAACAGGCCCCACTTCTTGCCGCCGACGTCGACGGTTTCGGTCGGGGTGACGCCCTTCGCGCCCGGCCAGTCGCCGACCGGCGTGCTCGGGCCGAACCAGACCTCGAACGCCTTCTGGCCGCCGTCGCCGTCGGTGTCGTCCCAGAGGCAAAAGGACGCGTTCGGCACCGTGGACGAGGTGTCCTTCTCGCCGGTGGGCGAGATGTCCTTCAGCTGGGCCACCTGGTCGGGTTTCAGCATCGCGCACGGGTCCGCCGACAGCAGCGGGCCGCCCGGCTCCGGTTTCGCCGACGTCGTCGGTGTCACCGGCGGCGCGTCCTGGCCGCCCGGCAGGTGGGCCGCGACCTGCGGGATGACGACCTTCGCCAGCTCACACGACTTGTCGAGCTTGCCGGCCGAGACGCTGACGTAGGCGAACGACTTGGCGCCGAGCAGGGCGTAGTACACGCAGTCGTCCGGCAGGATCGAGGCATACTGCGTCCAGCTGAGCCCGCCGATCCGCTCCGGCCCGGACTTCTTGACGGCGCCGGAGATGTACTCGTTGAAGTCCATGTCCGAGGCGACGCCGACGTTGAGGACGGCCGACGGCTCGACGTCGTCCTTCGAGCTCCACAGGCACATCGGCGGCTGCAGCCGGTCCTTGTTCTCCTTCACGGAACGGCCGGGCGACTGGTAGCCGAGGGCGTCGACCTGCGCCTGGTCGAGCAGCGCGCAGGCGTCGACGGCCGTGACGACCGGGCCCTGGCCGGGCACCGGCGACGCCGAGCCGCCGACCGTCACCGTGCAGCCGGTCACCACGGTCACGGCCGCCAGTGCGACCGCGACCTGCCACCTCATCCGCATGAGTTCCTCCTGTTCGGCCCGGACACTACTGGGACGAACGGAGCAGCACCGCGGATCCGCCCGATTCAGCGAGGCGTGAGGACGTCCTTGCCGCCGACGAACGGGCGCAGCGCCTCCGGCACGCGGACCGAGCCGTCCTCCTGCTGGTGGTTCTCGACGATCGCGACGATCCACCGGGTGGTGGCCAGGGTGCCGTTGAGCGTCGCGGCGATCTGCGGCTTGCCGTTCTCGTCGCGGTAGCGGATGGACAGGCGGCGGGCCTGGAACGTCGTGCAGTTCGACGTCGAGGTCAGCTCGCGGTAGGTGTCCTGGGTCGGGATCCACGCCTCGCAGTCGAACTTGCGGTGCGCGGACGTGCCGAGGTCACCGGTCGCGGTGTCGATCACCCGGTAGGGCACCTCGATCTTGGCGAGCATCTGCTCTTCCCAGCCGAGCAGCCGCTCGTGCTCGGCCTCGGCGTCGGCCGGCTTCGCGTAGACGAACATTTCCACCTTGTCGAACTGGTGGACGCGGATGATGCCGCGGGTGTCCTTGCCGTACGAGCCGGCCTCGCGGCGGTAGCAGGACGACCAGCCCGCGTAGCGCTTCGACTCGGTGAGGTCGAGGATCTCGTCGGAGTGGAAGCCGGCGAGCGGCACCTCCGACGTGCCGACGAGGTAGAGGTCGTCGTCCTCGAGGTGGTAGATCTCGCTCGAGTGCTGCCCGAGGAAGCCGGTGCCGGCCATGATCTCCGGACGCACCAGCGACGGCGTGATCATCGGCGTGAAGCCGTTCTCGAGGGCCTGGGCGATGGCCATGTTGAGCAGGCCGAGCTGCAGCTGCGCGCCGACGCCGGTGAGGAAGTAGAACCGCGAGCCCGAGACCTTCGCGCCGCGTTCCATGTCGACGCCGCCGAGGCCTTCGAGCAGCTCGAGGTGGTCCTTCGGGGCGAAGCCGAGCTTCGTCGGCTCGCCGACGTGCTTGAGGACGGTGAAGTCGTCCTCGCCGCCGACCGGCGCGCTCGGGTGGACGAGGTTCGGCACGGTCCGGAACAGCGTGTCGAACTCCTCCGACGCGGTGTTCTGCTCCACCTCGGCCGCCTTGACCTGCGCGGCGAGCTCCTTGGCGGTGGCCAGCAGCCGCTGCTTCTCCTCCGGCGGCGCCTTCGGGATCTGCTTGCCCAGGAGCTTCTGCTCGTTGCGCAGCTTGTCGGCGGCCGCGATCGAAGACCGGCGCCGGGTGTCGAGGGAGAGCAGCTTGTCGACCACTCCCTCGTCTTCACCACGGGCGCGCTGCGACGCGCGCACGGCTTCCGGGTCTTCGCGCAGAGTCCTGGGGTCAATCACGGGTCAGAGGGTAGTCCGTACAGACTGTGCGTCCCTACTGGGTTATCCCGACAGTCTGATCGTTGAAGCCCTGTTCACGGCCTCCTCATACTCGCTTGAGACCCCGAGGAGGCGTTCGATGACCGATGAGCTGCTCGCCCGGCACCGCGCAGTCATGCCGTCCTGGATGTCGCTGCTCTACGAGGAGCCGATCGAGATCGTGCACGCGCACGACCGCCGGATGACGGACTCCCAGGGCCGCACGTACCTGGACTTCTTCGCGGGGGTGCTGACCAATTCGATGGGCTACGACGTCGCTGAGATCGGCGACGCGGTCCGCAAGCAGCTCGACACGGGCATCCTCCACACCTCGACGCTGTACCTGATCAGGTCCCAGGTCGAGCTGGCCGAGCGGATCGCCGCGTTGTCCGGGATCCCGGACGCCAAGGTGTTCTTCACGAACTCGGGCAGCGAGGCCAACGACACGGCGTTGATGCTGGCCACGCAGTACCGCCGCAGCAACCAGGTGCTGGCGATGCGGAATTCGTACCACGGCCGCTCGTTCGGAACGGTGGCGATCACGGGCAACCGCGGCTGGTCGGCCTCGGCCCTGAGCCCGGTGAAGGTCAACTACGTCCACGGCGGGTACCGCTACCGAAGCCCGTTCCGGTCGCTCTCGGACGCCGAGTACATCGACGCGTGCGTCGCGGACCTGGTGGACGTCCTGGACACGGCCACCGCGGGCGACGTGGCGTGCTTGATCGCCGAGCCGATCCAGGGGGTGGGCGGCTTCAGCCTCCCCCCGGACGGCCTGTTCCGGGCGATGAAGGAGGTCCTGGACGAGTACCGGGTGCTGTTCATCTCGGACGAGGTCCAGACGGGCTGGGGACGGACGGGCGAGCACTTCTGGGGCATCGAGGCCCACGGCGTCACGCCGGACATGATGACGTTCGCGAAGGGGCTGGGCAACGGCCTCGCGGTGGGCGGAGTCGTGGCGCGCGGGGACGTGTTGGACTGCTTCCAGGCCCAGTCGTTCTCGACGTTCGGCGGCAACCCGGTATCGATGGCCGGGGCGACGGCGGTCTTGGACTACATCAAGGACCACGACCTCCAGGCGAACTGCGCGGCCCGCGGCGAACAGCTGATGTCGGGGTTGCGTGCGGGTGACTCGCCGATCGTCGCCGAGGTCCGGGGCAAGGGCCTGATGATCGGCGTGGAACTGATCAAGCCGGGCACGACTTCGCCGAATGTCGCGGCGGCGGCGCGGATGCTGGAGGAGACGAAGAAGCGGGGGTTGCTGATCGGCAAGGGTGGCCTGCACGGCAACGTCCTGCGGCTGGGCCCCCCGATGACGCTGACGGCGGACGAGGCCCAGGAGGGCTTGGACATCCTGGTGGATTCCCTGGCGGCCACGCACGCGGCGCTGGCGGAGTGAGTTCGGACGGGCTCACGCCGGCCGGGCGCCCGGCCTGAGCCCGTCCATCAGCAGGTCCAACAGCCGGCCGGCTTTCTCCTCCTGTCCGGGCCGGGGCGCCACGGTGAAGATGCCGATGAGGGAAGCGGCGATGTCTTCGGCGCTGACATCGGTGCGGAGGTCCCCCGCGGCGCGGCCGGCGTCGAGGATCGTGGAGACGGCCGACAGCAGCTCGGCCCGGGTCCGCGCGTGCGCGATCTCGCCCGCCTCGATCATCGCGAGCAGCGTGTCGAGCATGCCGTTCTTGGTCGCGATCCAGTCGCCGAACAGGTCCATCCAGCACCGCATGGCCGCGGCCGGGGCCAGCCGGCCGAGCAGTTCCCGGGCTCCGGTGGTCAGCCGCCCGACCTGGTCCCGGTAGACCGCGTCGACCAGCGACTCCCGGGTCGGGAAGTGCCGGTAGAGCGTGGCGATGCCCACCCCGGCCTCCCGGGCGATCGCCCGCATCGGCGGCTCGGCACCCCCGGACGCGAACATGCGGGTCGCCACCGCGAGCAGCTGGTCACGGTTGCGGCTCGCGTCCGCGCGCTTCGGCACGTCAGTCAAAACGGATCACGCTCCGGTTCTTGTGTTACGGTGGATCGCAGAAACGGAGCATAGTCCGTTTCACTGCGTCCGGAGGAGACTCATGCGGGAGAACAGGAGCAGGGCGGTCCGCCTCGAAGCGTTCGGCGGGCCCGAGGTGCTCGAAGTCCAGGAGGTCTCCACGCCGGAGGCGGGCCCGGGACAGCTCCGGGTGCGGGTCACCGCGGCCGGCCTCAACCCGATGGACTGGATCATGACGGCCGACGCGGACACGGCGGCCCGGTTCGGCTTGAGCCTCCCGGTGGGCTTCGGCACCGACTTCGCGGGCGTGGTCGACCAGGTGGGCGCGGGGGTAACCGGCTTCACCCCGGGCGACCGGGTGTTCGGAAGCGCGTTGTCCCGAGCGGTCGCGGACTTCGTGGTGGTCGAAGCAGCCGGAGACCCCGCGGCGGACGAGGTGCACCACACGCCGCCCGAAGTCGACGACCGCACGGCCGCCACCCTGTCGATCGCCGGCCGCACGGCAGCGGCAGCCCTGGCGGTGATCAACCCCGGCCCGCAGGACACGGTGCTGATCGGCGGCGCGGCGGGAGGTGTCGGAGTGTTCGCGGTCCAACTGGCCCGCATGGCCGGAGCACGTGTACTGGGAACGGGCTCGGCAACATCGGCCGAGTTCCTGCGCGAACTGGGAGCCGAGCCACTGACCTACGGCGACGGCCTGGCCGACCAGGTCCGAGCCCTGGCACCCGACGGGATCACCGCAGCCATCGACCTGCACGGAACGGAAACGGCGCAGGTAGCTCGCACCCTAGGCCTCCCGGACACCCGCATCTGCACGATCGCAGCCCAGCTGGAAGGGATACCGGCGGCCAACGGCGCAAACGCCCCCGCCAACACGTCGGAAGAAATCGCAAAACAGGTGGGGGCGGGCAACCTCCGCATCCCGATCGCGGCAACCTTCCGGATGGAGCAGGTCCGCACGGCAGCAGAACTCCAAGCAAAGAGGCACGTACACGGAAAGCTCGTCATAGACATGTGAAGCTGGGTGGTCATCCCGTCGCCTGAGGCCGTCGAAATTACGGCGGTCGTCGCGACCGTCAGGTGCGCGTCGATCGACTCGCGCTTGTGGTGGGAGATCGGCCGCGCACGTCGGTCGTGTTTAGACATCCGGTCTCGAAGTACAAGGTGGACACATCGTAGAGAACCAGTGACGCCGGCCCCAGATCAGCGGTGCGGGCGCACGCAGCGGCCACCGCCTGCGCAGATTTTCGCCGTTCACAAGACGAAACCGCAGCTCGACAGCCAGTACCCTACCCAAGATCAGCGATCTTGACCCAAAGTCAGGTAAGGTGACGGAATGGTCATGCGGGTGGCGGTTCCCGTGCTGCCGTGCCGAGATGTGCAGGCAGCGCGGTCGTACTTCACGGACGTGCTCGGATTCGACACCATATTCACCTGGGAGACCCCACCTAGCTACGCGGCCGTGGTCCGCAACACCGCCGAGTTCCACCTGTACGCCGAAAGCAGCGTCGGCCCGGCCAGGGTGACGGTTATCGTCGACGACGTCGATTCCTGCCACGACGAGCTGCGCGACCGCGGCGCCGACATCGTCGAGCCACTGGCTGACCGGCCCTACGGGATGCGCGACTTCAACGTGCGGACACCCGATGGGCACTTGTTGATCTTCAGCCAGCCGCTTACCGAGAACGGGTGACCATCAGCGGACCAGCCGGAAGACCTCGTCGACGAACAACGCCGGCTGCTCGAACGCCGCGAAGTGGCCGCCCTTGCCGGGCTCGTTCCAGTACCGGATGTTCGGGAACCGGCGTGCCGGGCAGCCAGTAGAGCATCAGGTCGCGACCGGAGTCGGTCCACGACCAGAACTTCTCGACGATCCAGGCGCAGAGGGCGGCCGGCGAGCCAACGCGGGCCGACAGCGAAAGCCGGTGGTCATCCCGGAACCTGCCCGTCCGACGAGGACAGTCTTTGTCTTTCTGCCGCGGCTGGGGCGGGTCCGACCTCGTTGGCCGGCTTGCGCTCCCGGCCGCCGGTTTGCTCAACCCCGCACGAACCGCGCCACGTGCTCAGCCAGCTCCTCGCCCGCGTCCTCCTGCAGGAAGTGGCCCGCCCCCTTGATCACCGGGTGGTCCAGTCCCTGTGCGCCCTTCATCGAGCGCCTCAACACCGGTGCCATCCCTCCGGTTATCGGGTCGCCGTCGGAGAACGCCACCAAGAACGGGATCTCCAGCTCGGTCAGCGTCTTCCACGCCGCGCGGTTCGCCGCCGATGCCGGGTTGTCCGGCCGGTACGGCACCAGGCCCGGCATTGCTCGCGGGCCCGCCTTGTACATCTCGTTCGGGAACGGTGCGTCGTAAGCCGCCCTCTCCGCTTCCGGCAGGACCGACTTGCACCCCGACTGCACGAAGCGCGCCACGTCCAGCACCGGTGCCTTCTCGACCGCCGTGCGGAATGCGTGCCACGCCTCCGGCATGTCGACGTCGCCCGTCGGGAGGCCCGTGTTCGAGGCCACGACCCCGGAGAACCGCGAGGGCGAAGCAGCCACCAGCCGCAGGCCGATCAAGCCTCCCCAGTCCTGGCCGACCAACGTCACGTCGTGCAGGTCCAGGGCGTCGAACGCGAAGCCGCGCATCCACTCCACGTGCCGGGCGTACGAGTGGTCCGCCAGCTCGGCCGGTTTGTCGGACCGGCCGAAGCCGACCAGGTCCGGTGCGATCGCCCGCAGCCCCGCGGCCGCCAGGACCGGGAGCATCTTGCGGTACAGGAACGACCAGCTCGGCTCGCCGTGCAACAAGAGGACCACCGGGCCGTCCGCCGGGCCCGCCTCGACGTACCCCACTCTGATCCGGCCGCCGTGGGGATCCGCCAGCTCCGCGTAGCGGGGCTCGTACGGGAACTCGGGCAGGTCCGTGAACCGGTCGTCCGGTGTCCTCAGCAGGCGCACCTACCCCACGGTAGTGGGGAACGTCAGGAAATGCCGACCGCCACCACGAGGCCCAGGCCGAGGTGGGCCGCCGCGACCACGATGCTCACCGGGGCGAACTTCTCGCTCTCGATGGTCGAGGCCACGTCGATGCGGGTGGCCCACTCCAGGAGCCGGACCGCGATCACCTGGACCGCGATCCCCAGCAGGCCGTAGACCAGCGAGGTGATCAGGCCCTCGGTCAGATCGCTCGCCGAGTTGAAGATCGCCACCACCACGATGAACGCCATCGAGAGCATCCCGGACGCCGTCACGATCACGGCGTTCGGCAGGCCCTGGGTCACCAGCTTCGACAGCTTGCCGGGGGTGGTCCAGTCGATCGCGTAGAAGCCGGCGAACATCAGCAGCAGGCCGACGACGCCGTACAGCAGGATCGCGCCGATCCCCCGCACGAGGTCGGAGCCGAACGTGTCGGACAGCGCAAGCGTCGAGGTCACGAGTTTTCTCCCAAGAGGTCAGCGATGGGGTGTTTTATCACGACTCGACGATGCGATGTGGGACGAAGGCGGCACCGTCGTCGGTCACCAGGCCGCCAGTCTCTCGGATGCCCAGGCCGGCGGAGCTGTCGCCGACGATCCACGCGCCGAGCGCCGGCCGGTAGCCGTCGAACTCGGGCAGGGGGTCGAACGCCTGGTAGACGAACCCTTCCGCGCCGTACACGCCGTCGGTCTGGGTTTCGTAGCCGGTCGCGACGATCTGGACGTTCGCGCCCTCGCGGCCCAGCTTCGGCTTGCGGACGTACTCCGTCAGCAGGCCCGGGTCGTCGGCGAACGCCGGCAGCAGGTTCGGGTGGCCCGGGTAGTTCTCCCACAGGATCGCCAGCAGCGTCTTGTTGGAGAGGATCATCTTCCAGAGCGGCTCGATCCACAGCGTCCGCGGCAGCGACTCGACGGCGTGGCGGCCGAACTCCTCGTCGACCACCCACTCCCACGGGTACAGCTTCAGCACGGTCGCCATCTGCGCCTCTTCGAGGTCGACGAACCGCTTGAGCACCGGGTCCCAGCCGATCTCCTCGATCGCCAGGCCCACCGTGTCCAGCCCGGCCTCGGCCGCGGTCTCCTGCAGGTACGCCGTCGTGACGTTGTCCTCACCCGACGGGTCGGCCGCCGACCAGGTGAAGTGCAGCTCGTTCGACGGCAGCTTGTCCTGCAGCTGCGACCAGCGCTCGACCAGCTTCTCGTGGATCGAGTTCCACTGGTCGTCGTCCGGGAAGACGTCGGTCTTCCAGTGCCACTGCAGCAGCGACGCCTCCAGCAGCGTGGTCGGCGTGTCCGCGTTGTACTCGAGCAGCTTCGCCGGCGACTTGCCGTCGTAGCGCAGGTCGAACCGGCCGTAGACGTGCGGGTCCTGCCGCTTCCACGACTCGGCGATGTGCGGCCAGACCCATTCGGGGATGCCGAAGCGCTGGTAGCCCTCGGTCGTCACGACGTTGTCGACGGCTTCCAGGCACATCGAGTGCAGCAGTTCGACGTCGGCTTCGAGGGACAGGACCTCGTCCATCTCGAAGACGTAGTGCACGGACTCGTCCCAGTACGGCCGCATCCGGCCGCTGCTGTCGCGGGCCGGCGTGCCGTAGACGAGCCCCTGCTCTTCGACGATCCGCTGCCAGTCGCGCCGCGGCTCCCGCCGGTCCCGGTACACCTACGATCCCCCGCTCTTGCCGCTGCCGCCGGTGCCCCCGGTGCTGCCGCTCTTCCCGCTGATGCCGAAGCCGCCGCGCTGGACGGACTTGCCGGACTTCGTGTTGACGGTGGTCCGCGACGACGGCGCGTCGTACGTGCCGCCGCTCACCCGCTGGCCGATGACCCCGGTGCCGCCGTAGTTGTAGCGGTAGCTGTTGTAGCCGCCGCCCGGGATCGGCAGGAACAGGAAGCCGCCGCTGTGGTAGCCACCGTGGCTGGTGACGTAGTTGTCGTCGCAGTAGTCGTCGTTCTGGACCACACCGTTCGAGTCGGTGCAGACCGCCGTGACCTCGCCCTGCGGCTTCGCGACCGTGTAGAACGTCGCGACCAGGCCGACGAGCCCGACCGTGACACCGCTGCCGATCAGGATCTTGCGCCGGGTCGCCGCCTTGGCGTCGGCCTGGCGGGCCAGCTCCTCGTCCCGTTCCTCCTGGGCCAGCGCCTGCTGCCGGGCCCGCTGCTCGGCCAGCGAGGGCTGGCGGGGCTGGGTGTTCGAGTCCTGAAACCTCATCGAGCCGCGCTTCGGCGGCTCGGGGGGCGGCTGGTCCCCAGTATTGTTGTCCTGCGTCATGTGCGCTCCGTAATCACCGGCCACCGCGAAACCGTGACCACCCTAACCACCCGGACCGCGCACGTCATGCGCGGCGCGGGCATCATGGACTGCGATGTCTCCCAGCGCCGATCGGTTCCCCACCGCCACCCAGACGCTGCGCACCCGCGTCGTGATGGGCGGGATCTTCGCGGGCGCGTTGATCGCGCTCGCGCTCAGCGTCGTGTTCTCGTGGAGCGACGGCATCACCGGCGGATCCGGCGGCGGCGCCGGCAAGCTGTCCGCGGCCGCCCAGGAGGCCTTCCACTCCCCGCCCGGCAGCTGCCTGACCTGGGACAACCCGGACGCGAGCGACGCGCGCAAGGTGGCCTGCACCGAGCCGCACCTGTTCGAGGTGACCACGCTCGTGGACATCGGCGCCCAGTTCCCGGAGGGCGCGCCCGTCCCGTCGCTGGAGCAGTGGCAGCAGATCGCGCAGCAGAAGTGCACCTCGGACGTGAAGCCCTACCTCGGGCACAAGCTCGACCCGTACGGCAAGCTCACGACCAACCTGCTCCGCCCGACCCCGTCGCAGTGGGACGACGGCGACCGCCAGCTGCGGTGCGGCCTGCAGTGGGCGGGCCCCGGCGGCAAGCTGCTGCCGACCACCGGGCCGGCCAAGGACCAGGACCAGTCGCTGGTCTTCGAGCCGGGCACCTGCCTGGCGCTGCTCGGCAAGGGCGTCGGCGACCCGATCGACTGCACGAAGCCGCACTCGTACGAGATCGTCGCGACCCTCGACCTCAAGACGAAGTTCAAGGAGGGCTACCCCTCCCAGGACGACCAGAAGGCCTGGCTCGACACCGAGTGCAACAAGGCGGCCGGCGACTACACCGGCGGCGCCGACCTCGACGCGAAGAAGCTGATCCTGACCTGGGACCTGCGGGAGCAGGAGAGCTGGGACACCGGCTCGACCAAGGTCAACTGCAAGGTGGCCTCGCTGCTGCCCGACAAGAGCGGCCTGCAGGCGGTGACCGGCAGCATCAAGGCCGCCCCGGCCGGTCCGGACGGCGGCCAGCCCCAGGACGGCGGCCCGCCGTCGGACGGCGGCGGGGGCCCGGCCACGTCGAACTCCGCCCCTCCGTCGACGAAGCAGAACGGCTGATGGCCGTCGAGATGAGCCGGGAGCGGTTCGAAGAACTGGTCTCGGAAGCCCTGGACGAGGTGCCGCCCGAGTTCGCGCGCGCGATGGACAACGTCGTCGTGCTGGTCGAGGAGTTCAACGACGAGGCGCCGGACATCCTCGGGCTCTACCACGGCATCGCGCTGACCGAACGGACGTCGTCCTACGGCGGGGTGCTGCCCGACCGGATCTCGATCTACCGGCAGCCGATCCTGGCCATGTGCGAGGACGAGGACGAGGTCGTCGAGGAGGTCCTGATCACCGTCGTGCACGAGCTGGGCCACCACTTCGGCATCGACGACGCCCGGCTGCACGAGCTCGGCTGGGGCTGAGCCGGGCCCGGATTCCCGCGTCCCCTTCCCACGTTCCACCGAATTCCGCGCTTGCCAGCGGATACTGTCACGAGATTCACCGCTAGTGACAACGTGACCACGCGCAGCCATCTTCGCGGTTATCCTCGTACCCGAAGTCGTCGGGCGGCGTGCGGGGAGGCACAGTGAACGAAGCCCGGAACGACGGGAGCGGCCGAAGACTCACCTGGCTGCTGACGTCGAGCGCGGCGTCCCACCTGGGGGACGGCATCGGCAAGGTGGCCCTGCCTCTGCTGGCCACGACCCTGACCCGCGATCCGGTGCTCATCGCCGGCCTGTCCGCCACCCAGTTCCTGCCGTGGCTGCTGTTCGCCGCGGTCGCCGGCGCGCTGGTCGACCGGATCGACCGGCGGCGCGCGATGATCGTCGCGAACACCGCCCGCGCGGCCGCGGTCGGCGCGCTGGCCGTGCTCGTCGCCACCGGCGGCATGACGATCTGGCTGGTCTACCTGACCGCGCTGATCATCGGGACGGCCGAGACGATCGCCGACAGCGCGGCGAACGCGCTGATCCCGGCGGTCGTCGGCAACGGTTCGCTGGACGCCGCCAACAGCAAGCTGCAGGCCTGCGAGATCGTCGGGCAGACGTTCCTCGGCGGCCCGGTGGGCAGCCTGACCTTCGCCCTCTTCGCCGCCTTCCCGTTCATCCTCAACTCCGCCGGCTTCGCGATCGCGGCGGCGGTACTGCTCGGGCTCGCCGGCACCTACCGCGCGAAGGCGGAGAAGCCGGTCGAACCGGCGAAGCTACGCACCGAGCTCGCCGACGGCCTGCGCTGGCTGCGCCGGCACCCGCTGCTGCTGCGGCTGCTCGTCGTCGCCGGACTGCTCAGCCTGGTCAGTGAGCTCGCGCAGGCCCAGCTGGTGCTGTACGCGCTCGAGGACCTCCACCTGTCCGACGCGACCTTCGGGTTCTTCGCCTTCGTCGGCGGGATCGGCGGGCTGCTCGGCGCGGGCGTGGCTCCGCGGCTGGTGCGGGCGACCGGACGGCTCCCGGTCGTCGCCGGCGGGATCGTCTGCTGCGGCCTCGGGTTCGGCGGGATGGGTCTGGTGCGCTCGCCGGTCGCGGGCGCGGCGCTGTTCGGGCTGTTCGCGGCGGCGGTGGTGGCGGTGAACGTCGTGCTGGCGACGGCCCGGCACACGCTCGTGCCCGGCGAGCTGCTCGGCCGGGTGCTCGGGGTGTGGCGCACGGTCGTCTGGGGTGCGATCCCGGTCGGCGCGCTGCTGGGCGGCGTGCTGACCGAGCAGCTCGGTTCGGCCGCGCGGACCTTCGCGGTGTCCGGCGTCGCCATGCTGGTGATCGCCGCGTTCGCGATCGGCACGATGCGGCGGTTCTCCCTCGGTGACAAATCGGACTCAGCCACGGCGCTGACCCACCACGATCCCGGATTGTGAGCTGAAATAGCTCCTCACCCAGGTGGTGAGGAGGCAGTCATGCGCACCGTGGACCCGGGGACCGGCACCGACGCCGATCCGGACTTTGACGAGCCTTCGGAGGAGGCCGAGGTCAAGCCGCCCCCGCCGGCACGCCGGTTGCTCGTGCTGTGCGCGGTGGCCGGGTTCGTGCTGGGCGGCAGCGTCCTCGGGCTCCTGTGGGGACTGTCCGGAGTGCACGCCGGCGCGCTCGACGACGCCGTCGCGGCGTGCCAGGCGCTCGACCGGGTGGGCGAGCTGCCCGACACGAGCCGGGACACGCAGCCGTCGCTGACCCCCGCCCTCAGCGGGGAGCGGCTGCACCGGATGGTGGCCGCGCGCGAGCTGTCCGCGGCCGCCGCCCAGGTGAACGCCAACTACCAGCCGCTGGCCGACCACATCGACGGCGTCAGCCGGATGGTGCTGAGCCTGCACTTCAACGACATCTCCGGCCAGCGGCACCTGACCGAGGCCAAGGAGATTTGCGGCAGGATCTGAACAGCCGGGCGAAGCCCGTCCGTTGAGGGCGGTGGCGGGGCGGGGTCCGGGTTAGGCTGGGTGGACCGTCTTCACGGCCAGCTGGTTGCCGGGGATCTTCGTGCCGGCGCAGCCCGTGCCCTCCGAGGGCACGAAGTTCGACGCGGTCTCCTGCGGCAGGTAGATGCGCAGGCCGCGGACCGCCGTCGGCTGGCAGGCGCCCGGGTCGAAGTTCCGCACGTTGACGAACTGGATGTCGGCGGCCGCGGTCTGGCCCGGGTTCAGCTTGACGGCGTTGCCCTTGGTGCCTTCGCGGAAGGCGTCCTTGCCGACCTGGTGCCCGTCCGGGCCGGCCACATAGGACACACCCGGGAAGCCCTGGATGGTGCAGGGCTTCGCGCTGGAGTTCGTGATGAGCAGCGGCCGGTACACCGAGCCGGCGCCCGCGTCGCCCTGGCCGAGCGAGAGCTTGACGTCGCCGGCCTTGCACAGCCCGTCGTCCGCGGGCTGGGCGACCGGCGGCGCGGCCGGCGTGGCGGACGCGCTCGACGTGGCGGTGGTGACCGTGGGGGTGGCGGTCGGTGACTCCGAGCTGGACGGCGTCGAGCTGGACGCCGCGTTCGTGGTGCCGCCACCGCCGCAGGCGGAGAGCGCGAGAACGCCCGCCGAAGCCGCGACGACCGGGAACAACCGTGAAAGCTTCATGTCAATCGCCTCCCTGGTGTGGTGCTACTGGGTAGACGTACCGGGACGCGGCCGGGTTGGCTGCTTTCGTAAATTCCCCACCGGACGTGTTCTAAACGTGACGGAATCACACTTTCGGGGTCTTCAGAGCGGGGTGTCGACCCAGGTCAGGCACCGCCACTGCCCTTCCGGCTGCGCTACCAGTTCCACCAGCCCGGTGTTCGGGATCAGCGCCGCGTTGGCGACGTCGGCGTGCACGTTCGGGGCCAGCCATTCGCCGGTCAGCCGGATCGCGCCACCGTGGCTGACCAGGGCGATCACTCCGTCCGAGTCGGCCTGTTCGTGCTTGGCGCGCAGCCGGCCGACCGCGTCCAGCATCCGGGTGCGCACGCTGGTGCCGCTCTCCCCGCCGGGCAGCGACGGCGCCAGCTCGCCGAGCGTCCAGCGCCGGACCGTCTCCATGTAGGTCCGGATCGACGCGTGGTCCGTCGCCCCTTCGAGGTCGCCCGCGACGACCTCGTGCACGCCGTCGACGACCTGCACGTCCAGGGAAAACCGGGCGGCCAGCGGCGCCGCCGTCTGCTGGGCGCGCGTCGCCTGCGACGCGTACACCGCGACCAGCGGCTCCTCCGCCAGCCGCGCGGCGAGGGCGTCCGCCTGCCGGCGGCCGAGGTCGGTCAGCGGCGGGCCGGGCAGGGCGGTGTCCAGCGCGCCGCGGACGTTCCCGTCGGTCTGCCCGTGGCGGATGAGCAGCAGCCTCACGCCATGTCCCCCTTGCGCACCGCGTCGGCCCACACGGCCGCTTCGACGAAGTCGTCGTTGCCGAAGCCGTCGACGATCGTGGTGGGGACGCCGTCGGCCCGCGGGTGCGAGCCGAGGAACCGCAGGTTGCGGCAGTGCCGGCGCAACGCCGTCAGCGCGTCGAGGACCCGCGGCTCGGCGACGTGGCCTTCGAAGTCGATGAAGAAGCGGTACTCGCCGAAGTTGTTGCGCGTCGGGCGGGCGTCGAGCCGGGTCAGGTTGATGCCGCGGCCGGCCAGCTCGGTGAGCAGCTCGGCGAGCGTGCCGGTGCGGTTCGCGGCCGCGGCGACCACGGACGTCCGGTCGGCGCCCGTCGGATCCGGCAGCTCGCCCGGGCGGCGGACCAGCAGGAACCGCGTCGCCGCGTCGGGGACGTCGGCGACCTCGGTGGCCAGCACCTCGAGGTGGTAGTGCTCGTTCGCGACCGGCGCGCAGACCGCCGCGTCGAAGTCGCCCTCCAGCACGCCGACCGCGGCGGCCGACGTCGACGAAGACGCCACCGCGTGCGCGCCCGGCAGGTTCGCGTCGAGCCATTCGCGGACCTGGGCCAGCGCGTGCGGGTGGCTGGCGACGGTCCGGATCTCCGAGTTCCCCGGCCGGGTCAGCACGCTGAAGTGGACCGGCAGGATCGTCTCGGCGACGGCGACCAGCGGGGTCGACTCGCTGAACCCGTCGAGCGTGGTGGGCACCACGCCTTCGACGGAGTTCTCGATCGGGACGCACGCCGCGTCCGCTTCGCCGGCGCGGACCGCGGTCATCGCGAGCCGGACGGTCTCGTACGGGATCAGTTCTTCGCCGGCGGCGAGCACCCGCGCGGCCTGTTCGGTGAAGGTCCCTCGGGGGCCGAAGTATGCGATCCGTGACACAGCACCCAGGCTACGGGGCCCGGGCGTGGCGACATTCACTCGGACAGCCGGTACGGGAACCGGTTACGCCGGGTGGCATTTTTTGCGATGCTGAGCGGGTGACCGCCGAATCGGGCACGCACACCGGACGTGAGGGCGCCAAGCCGCCGCTCGCCCCCCGCGCACCGGAACTGGTGCTGTGCGCCGTCGATGAACCACTCGCCGCCGCCTGGACCGCCGCCGCGCAGAAACTGGCCGGCCGGGTCCGGGTGCACCGCGGGTCGGTGCTCGACGTCGTCGCCCAGGCCGTGGTCAGCCCGGCCAACTCCTACGGCTGGATGCGCGGCGGCATCGACGCCGTCTACGCGCAGGCGTTCCCGGGCGTGGAGCAGAGCGTCCGCAGCGCCGTCCTGGCCTTCCACGGCGGCGAGCTGCCGATCGGCGACGCCGTGGTGGTGCCGACCGGCGAGGCCGAGCCGGCCTGGCTGATCAGCGCCCCGACCATGCGGGAACCCGGCGAACGGCTGCCCGCCGACACCGTCCACCCGTACCTCGCCGCCCGCGCGGTGTTCCTGACCTGGCGCGACGGCCGGCTCGACCACGGCCCGGTGCGGGAGTTCGTCGACACGATCGCGATGCCGGGCCTCGGCACCGGCGTCGGCGGCGTCGCCCCCGCGACCTGCGCCCGGCAGGTCGCCGCGGCCTGGGCTGAAGTCTTCGGAAAAATGTGACGCTGGGTGATCAACCCCCGGTAGGGGGTGGACTACGTCACAGCGCTTTCACCGGCCGTAAGCCCTACCGTTAATCACGCAGGTGAACGTCCGCCAGTGCAGGCGACGGCCGGAGGAGTGTGCGATGACCCGGGTCCGCGAACTCAGCCCGTATGTCGAGCTGCACCGGGAACAATGGAAAGAACTCAGGAGCTCGACCCCGTTGCCGCTGACCGCGGCCGAGCTGCTGCGGCTGCGCGGTCTGGGCGAGCAGGTCGACCTGGCCGAGGTGGCTGACGTCTACCTGCCGCTCTCCCGCCTGATCAACCTCCAGGTCGCCGCGCGCCAGCGGCTCTACGAAGCGACGACGACGTTCCTCGGTGACGACTCCCGCGGCACGAAGGTCCCGTTCGTGATCGGCATCGCCGGGAGCGTGGCGGTCGGCAAGTCGACCACCGCCCGCATCCTGCGCACGCTGCTCGCCCGCTGGCCGGACCACCCCCGCGTCGACCTGGTCACCACCGACGGCTTCCTGTACCCGCGCGCCGAGCTGATGCGCCGCGGGATCATGCACCGCAAGGGGTTCCCGGAGAGCTACGACCGCCGCGCGCTGCTGCGGTTCGTCACCGAGGTGAAGTCGGGCGCCGAGCGGGTCGCCGCGCCGGTGTACTCGCACCTGGCCTACGACATCCTGCCCGGCCAGGAGCAGGTCGTGCAGCAGCCGGACATCCTCATCGTCGAGGGACTGAACGTGCTCCAGCCGGGACCGCGGCTGATGGTGTCCGACCTCTTCGACTTCTCGATCTACGTCGACGCGCACACCGACGACATCCAGCGCTGGTACATCGAGCGGTTCCTGGAGCTGCGGCACACGGCGTTCGCGGACCCGGCGTCGCACTTCCACCACTTCGCCGGCCTGCCCGACGACGAGGCCCGCGCCGAGGCGCGCCACCTGTGGCACTCGATCAACGAGCCGAACCTGATGGAGAACATCAAGCCGACCCGCCCCCGGGCGACGCTGGTGCTGCGCAAGGACTGCGACCACACCATCAACCGGGTCCGCTTGCGCAAGCTCTGACCTGGTCACGCACCTCGTCACCCACATGCCGCGCTTTGGCACGCTGAGCGAAGGCGCGCACACGATTCGTTGACCGGTGACGACTCTCCGCGCCGGAAACCGGCCGTTCGGCCGAGGCGGGTCGTTCAGCCGTAACCGGTTGGCCGATACCGGGCATGCGTTGTGAAAGCGACCCTGAAGGAGTCAGGAAAACGGCTCTGAGCTGGGGAGGAGGCCCACGATGTTCACCATGATCCTCACGTGGGTCGGTGCGGTGCTCGGTCTGGCCTTGCTGATCGCGATGGCCGCGGGAACCTTCGTCGTCGACTTCGACGACCGGCTGCAGGAGCGCCGCAGGAAAGCGAAGCCCGCGGAACACGCGGGCCCCCTCCCTTAGCGATCAGAGCTCGGCCAGCGCCTCGACGTAGGCGTCGGCGTCGTATTCGAGGTTTTCCGCGTCCAGCAGGCTGTTTTCCAGTGTGTCGATGAGCTGCTCGAAGATCTCGTCGCGGTCGAGCTCACCCTCGCCGAGGCGCTCGGCGGCCTGCCAGACCTCGGCGGGCTCGTTGTCCCACAGCTGGTCGACGATCGTCGCGCGCAGGATCAGTCGCTGCTCGTCCTCGTCCTCGTCGGCCTCGGCGATGACGAGTGCGCGGCGCTGGTCGGCGTCGGTCGGGTCGAGGTCGACCTCTTCCTCGTCGATCTCCGTGGTCGTCGACGGCACCGCGAACATCCGGCGCTCCAGCGCGTCGGCCAGTTCGGTCGGCGACAGGTCGCCGGTGTCGGCGAAGTAGCGCTCCAGCGGGGAGTCGTCCTCGTCGGTGTACTCGCTCAGGTAGTCCTGGACGGCTTCGTCGAGGGCGGCGATCGCCGTCTCGGTCAGGTGCGCCCGCTCGCCGGTCCACTGCACCCAGGCCAGCACGACCGGCTCGACGGCGTCCTCGTGGTCGGCGTCGAGTTCGTACTCCTCGCCGAGCAGCCCCTCGAGGAACCGCGCGATCTTCTCCGGCCCGACGCGCAGCGGGTTGCCCGGGTCGGTGCGCAGGCCGTGCTCCAGCAGCAGGCTGCCGATCGAGCGGGCGGCGCCGGCGTCCTCACCGCTCGCCGCGACGAACTGCTCGACGACGGCCGCGCGCTCGGCGTCGGACCACTCGGCGACCTCGGGCACGAGCGCCGGTTCCGGCAGCGCGCGGCACCAGGTGAGCGCGACGGCGTGGAAGCGGGCGTAGTCCTCGCTGACGTCGGCCTCGTCGAGGTGGTCGGTGGCGGCGAGGCCGTCCGCGATCAGGCGGTGGGCTTCGGCGGGGTCGACGGCCTCGAAGAGGACCAGCTCCGGGTCGGCGTCGGACTGCTCCCGCATCTCGGCGACGACGTCCGCGGGCCCGTCGATCACGACGAGGTCCCGCACCCGGCCGCCCTCGGTGAAGTCGAGCAGCGCGAGCAGGCCGTACGCCTGGTCGCCGTGGGTGAAGACGCAGAGCAGGGACGACTCGTCGCCGTAGACGTCCCCGGTCCGCCAGCACTCGCCGGCGGTGACCCGGCCCAGCCCGGCGGCGAAGGCGGGCTCGGGGATGCCGCGGCCGAGGACGACCTGGAGTCCGGCGTCGGCGGCCTTGCGTTCGACGTCGGTCTCGGCGACGACCTTGAGGGCGGCCAGCAGCGCGGCGGCGCCCGGCGTGATCTTGCGCTGGGCGAAGCCGATGAGTTCCAGGCCGAGCGGCTCTTCGCCGTCCTCGACGGGCAGGTCGCGGAACTGGCCGAGCACCTCGGAGGCGAGCAGTTCGACGTCGACCGGCGCGGGGTCGGCGCCCAGCGCCGAGAAGTCGTTCAGGACGTCCTTGAACAAGCCGGTCACGCTGTGCGTGACGGGCTGCGGCTGCCTCTTGCGGGCGCGACTCACCGGGCTCATGGCCTCATGCTTTCACTTCACCGCGAGCGGGTCGCGGTGGCCCTGGCGCGGGTCCCGCCGGGTGCTCGACGGGGAGGCGCCGAGCCTGGACGACGGAACTGGGCCACCGCGACGCCTGGCGCGCTCACGATGTCCCGGTGCACGTGAATCACCGGTTCTCCCGGCTCAACGAGGGCTGCGCTGCGAGGTTACGGGCTTTTGGGGGTCCGGGTGGCGGAGCCCCCGGCCCGGGGCGAAGCCCCGGTTGTCACGGCTTTCGGCAGCGCGATCCTGGCCGCCCGGATTTCCGTGATCAGGCGGGTTTTCCGCCGGTGGTTTTCCACCAGAGCGGCCAGGTAAGCGGTGAATTCGTCCGGCGTTTCGGCGCGCTTGTGCAAGGTGCGCAACAGCTTCAGCCGGCGGGCGGCTTCCCGGTAGGCCTGCGGGTCCTTGCGCTCGATGAGCTCGTCGACGTGTTCGCGGAGGACCGGGATCGCCTCGGCCGGGTGCTCGGCCGCCCGCTGTTCGGCCAGTTCGAGCTTGAGCTCGGCGGACGCACCGAACCGGACGCAGGCGCGCCAGGCTTCGTCGGGACGGCCGTCGTCGAGCAGGACGCGGACGAGCTCGCCGGCCTGTTCGGCACCTTCGGCGGCACGTTCGCGCAGGCGAGCGAGCGCTTCCCGGCGCTGGGTCGTCCACTTCCCGTCGTTCGTCGCGGCCTCGCGCAGGGCCGCGTAGGTCCCGAGGCCCGGTTCGGCGTCGAATTCCTTGCGACGGCGGGAGGTTTCGCTCTCCGGCTCCGGTGCCGGCGGCTGCTTGTCGTGGGTGAGCGCGCGGGCGGCGTGCGCGATGGCCTCGCTGTGGCGCCCGGCGGCCCGCAGCACCCGGACGATCTTGAGGCTGACGTCCACCCGCGGCGGCTTGGCCGACAGGATCGCCACCAGCTCGTCGACGTCGCCGAGCACCTCGGCCAGCTGCTCCCGCAGCCGTTCGGCCACGTCGCGGCGGTGGCCCGGCCCGTTCGCCGCGAGCACGTCGTCCACAGTGGACTTGATCCGCTTGAGCCCCGGCTCGCCCAGTGCGGACGCGAACTCGGCGAGGTCGATCACCGGGCGGCCGGGGCCGTCGAACTCGACCTCGAGGATCCAGTCGGCCAGCTTCTCCGGGTCCGGCGGCCGGGCGGCGCACGCGCGGGCGTACAGCTCGACGGCCCGGTCCAGCCGGTCCGCCAGGTCGCCGGCGTGGTCGCCGGACTGCTCCAGCACCTCGCTGATGTCGTCGACCGTGCGCCGGGCCAGCGGGGCAAGATCGGCGCGGCTGCCGGCGTCGAGCATCCGCTGCAGCGTGTCGAGGACCGCGCCGATCTTCGCGGTGTACTCGACGTTCCCGTCGGTGACCGCGGTGTCGAGCAGCCGGTGCGCCTCGCTGACGTCACCGGATTGGGTGGCCGCGCGCAGTTCGAGCGAGTGCCGCAGCTCGGGATCGCGCTCGGCTTGGGCGTACAGCAGGTCCGCCAGCGTCTCCGCGTCCAAAGTGCGCAGGTAGAGGCGAAGATCCGAGAGGGGACTCACGCGCACCAGTCTGCCCGACGGGCGCCAGCACGCGTGTGGGCCAACCGCGTGCTCTTTTCGGAGTAATCAGCGACGGTGGGTGAGCACCTCATCGGCGGCGCAGGTCGTCGAACACGGCTTTCAGCGGCCACGGGTCCGGGATCCCCGGCCGTCGTGACCGTGCGTGGCGGGGTCGCGGGATGGCCGGGTGGACGGTCGGCACCATGATCGGGACGACCGGCACCGGCACCCGAGCCACGAGCCGCCGGACCACCACCATCAGGAGCACGGCGAACAACAGGAGCGCCGTCCCCGCGGCGAGGGCACCGGCAAGGGTGCGGCGGCCGTCGTCGAGCGTCAGCTGCACGGCGTACTGGCTCTGCTGCGTGTACAGCAGGCCGAGCTGGGCGGACACGGCGTAGGAAGCGTTCCGCCACGTGGGCTCGGGCACCGGAAGCGGTTCGGCGGCGGTGAAAGCGTTCTCGGCGGCCGCCAGGCTGCTCCATTCGGCGCTACGCGTGAGCGTTTCGTACGCCATCCGGCCACTCTCGGTGAGCTGCGGGACGACCCGGGCCAGCTCGGCCCGGTAGGAGGCGACGGCGGAGGTGAACGACCCCCGCGTGACGTTGTCCAGCCCGGCCAGGGCGAGGGAATCGGAGCGATCCATGCCTTCGGCGACGGAAAGCAGCTCGACGGCGGTGGTCTGCTGGTAGCCGGACTCGGCGTCCGGGGCGTGGCGCGCGTACTCGCGCAGCCCGGCGATGGCGGACTCGATCCGCTGGGTGTAGCCGGCGTACGCGGCACTGCGCTGCTCGGGCGCGGCCATCGCCGCGCTCCGCTCGGCCTGCAACGCGACCACCGCGCGGGCCGTCCGGTCCGCCGCGGCCGCCGTCTCCACGGCCAGGTCCCGGGTCCGAACCGCTTGGTGGATCAGGAGAATCGCGATCACGACAGCCACGGCGACGAGCGCGCCACCGGGGATGAACGCGATGCCCAGCATGCGGCCGCGGACGGAGCGCAGGTACTTCAAGACGTTCCCTTCCCAGCCTTGGTCCCCGCAACAATCCCGACGAAGTTCAACCTATTGAGTGAGAGATTCACCGGTCAACGCCCGTCCGCCATACGGCCGCTGACGCACTGTGATTGCCGGGCTTCGCCCGGGCCGGGGGCTCCGCCACCCGGACCCCCGAAAGCGGTGGTGACCACCAGGCACAATGCCGCCCGTGACTTTCGACGACGTGACCCAGCGGCTGCGAGCTTTCGCCGCGGCCCGTGCCTGGGAGCCGTACCACACCCCGAAGAACCTCGTGATGGCGCTTTCCGGCGAAGTCGGCGAGCTGACCTCGCTGTTCCAGTGGCTGACCCCCGAGGAATCCGACGCGTGGCGCGCGGATCCGGCGCTGGAGGGCAAGGTGCTGGACGAGATCGCGGACGTCACGCTGTACCTGCTGCAGCTGGCCGACCGCCTCGGCGTCGACCTGGCCGCGGCGGCCCACGCGAAGATCGACCGCAACGAGGTCCGGTTCCCGCCGCCGGCCTAGCCCCAGAACACCCCGCAGGGGTCGCGGTCGATCTCGGCGAGCAGCGCGGGCGGCGTGCTGGCGACCGGCCCGTCGGGGTGGCTCAGCCACTGCCCGTCCCGGTCGGCCCACCACACCGACCAGATGCCGAACTCGTCGAACCGCAGCTGCGCGATCTCCTGCTCGCTCCAGTCGGCCCCGGCCTGCGGCGCGCGGCGTTCGACGATGGTGACCGCGCGGCCCCGCGTCCGGCACTCGACCCGGACCCGGTCCTGGAGGTGCTCGGGGACGCGCTGCGCGCACCACCGTTCGATCTGCCGCAGCGCGAGCTCCGGAATTGCCATGACTCCAGTGAACCGGACCGCGTCACCCGGCGCGCAGGTGGGCGAGCACGGCGTCGTGGGTGAGCTGGTCGCCAGCCTCGTGGACTTCCCGATCCCGGACGGCCCGTTCAAGTGGATCAGCCGCGGCACCGCACCGAGGCTAGCGCGCCACGGGCTCGGCGAGCCACCAGCCGCCGACCAGGGCCCCGATCCCGAACGCGGCGAAGAAGATCCCGGCGGCCACCGGTGTTCCGCCGAACATCGCGAGGACGACGATGACCATCAGCAGCAGCCCGATCCCCATCAGGATCCGCCCACCGACGAGCTTCGACGTCGCGGCGGGCGCCGCGGCCGGCCGGGCGGGCGGTGGTTCGAACCCGAGGGCGACCGGTGCGGACCCGACGTCGAGCAGGACGGCACCCAGCTCGGCGGCCCGCGTCAGGCGGGGCTCGTTCGCGGGCACGGTCTCGTCGGCCACCAGGTGCGTGACGCTCGCGGTCAGCTTCTTCGCCAGCTGGACACCCTCGGCGAGGACGCGGGCCCGCAGCCGGTCCGCCGCGATGCCGGCGCCGAGCACCAGCACCCGGGTCGGCTTGCCGCCCGCGCTCGGCCGCAGGTCACCGGCGCCGGCGACGCCGAGCGCGGTCGCCACCTGCCGCAGTTCGCGCGCTTCCGCCACGGTCACCACGCCGTCCCGTTCCGCGATCTCCCGCAACGCGGTCACGAACTGCTCGTGCGTCGAGCGCACGTACGCTTCGGACAGCCCCGCCTCGCGCGCCAACGCGGCCAAGGCCGTCACCTCGTCGGGTGTCAGGTGCTGATCGGCGACGACCCCGGCGAGCAGGTCCAGGTAGGCGTTCCCGGCTCCGCCGTCGGGGATCCGCTCGACGGCCTCGGCCATCCACCCCGGCTCGGCGGGCGGCTCCTCCGCGCGGGGAAGCAGCCGGCCGCCGGCGAACCGCGGCAGGCTCGGGAAGGCCGGCGGGGTCGCGAACGTCAGGCCGTACCGGCCGAACAGGACGGTCGCCAGCCGCGCGATCGTCCGCGCCGCCGCCAGGGCCGAGGGCCCGGTGGGCACGCCGAGGGCGTGCGCCACGGTGGCCGTCCGGTAGTTGGGCAGCCGCAGCACCGACCGGGCGGCCGCCGTCGTCGAAACGCCCGGCAGCGCGGGCACCCGGACGCCGAGTGCCCCGATCTCGCGGTCGAGGAACGCCCCGGTGAAGGCCGGGTCGTGCGCCACGACGACGCTGCCGGCGCAGAGGTCGAGCAGCGGGCCCAGCACCTCGCCGAACGACGGTGCGCCGTCGAGCTCGCCGCGCGTGATGCCGTGGACGAGCGGCACCCCCGGCCCGGGGTCCACCAGCGTCGAAAGCTCACCGGCGTGCGAGCCGTCGGCGTGCACCCGCACCGCGGCGAGTTCGACGACGCGGCCCGGGCGCAACCCGGTGGTCCGGATGTCCAGTGCGGTGAAGTCGAGACCGTGCGCGGGGAAGCCGCCGGTGCCGAGCAGCGCGAGGGATTCGATCACGTCCGCAGGTCGTTTCCCGATCGGCCGCTGTGACAGCTTTTCGGCGTGCGGCCGTGGTTCGTGACGTGATCGTGACGGCAACATTCCGCCGGATAACGACTGGTGGTCGATCACGGGCTCGCGCGTAACAACGGCGGGAGATTTCCCGAGTACACCGTCGGCACGTCGCTCGAGGAACGAGGAAATCCCGCATGCAGCCGAAGAAGCGCTTTCCGAACTGGCTGAAGATCGTCCTGGCCGCGTTCGCGGTCCTGTTCGTGCTCGGCGCGATCTTCGGGAAGGCACCCGAGCCGAAGGTCACGACCGCCGCCGCCCCGGCGTCCTGCCCACGCTCGCGCCCAACCCGGACCTCGCCCGGCCCGAGCCGGCGCTGCTCTACCGGCTGCTGCTGACGACCTGGTGGGACCCGGTGCCCCCGGAGTTCGGGACCGACGTCGAGGCGCTGGTCCGGCGGCTGCTCGTGCGGCTGCTGGCCAGGCTCGCGCCCGGCGACGCCGTGACCGACGTCGACGCGCTGATCGAGCTGGCCGGGTGGCACGCGCCGCTGCTGCCGACCGACGACTTCGGCGGGCTCGTCCGGGAGGCGCTCGGGGAGGGCGAACTGCTCGGCGTCATCGCGCACGGCGCCGTCACCTCGGCCGGACGCGCCCTGCTCGCCCCGGAGAGGCTCGTCGAAGTCACCGGCGAACTGGTCTCCCGGGCGCGCACGACCGCGTTGTTCGGCACCGACCTGACGGCGATCGTGCCCGGCTCACCCGACGCCCGGCTCGCCGCGCTGCTCGACCGCGTCGCCGATCGGGAGGCGCAGGGCACCGCGACCAGCTGGCGCTTCTCGCCGGCGTCCGTGCGGCGGGCGTTCGACCTGGGCGTTCAGGTCGCCGAACTGCTCGGCGACCTGCGCGGCGTCGCCACCGGCGAGCTGCCGCAGCCGCTGGTGTACCTGGTCAACGACGTCGCGCGGCGGCACGGCGAGGCGCAGGTCATCGACGTCGCGAGCGTCGTCGTCGGCGAGCCCGCCGTGCTGGCCGAGCTCGCCGCGCACCGGAAGCTCGCCAAACTCGGCCTGCGCGCGGTGGCGCCGACCGTGTTGACGTCCACTGTGGACGCCGGTCGTACACTGGAGGCGTTGCGCGAAGCGGGTTACGCGCCGACCCGCCACGCCGCGGACGGCAGCATCGTGCTGCCCGCCCGCGACCAGGCCGAGCCGACGGTGGCCGTCCGCGACCCAGAACCCGGCGAACAGCCACCCGATCCCGCCGGCCACGCCGAGCGGTTGCTGGCCGCCCCGGTGACCGGCCCGGCGCTGCTGCGCGGCCAGCTCGCGCGGGCGATGAGCGACCGCTACGCCGGCCGGCTCACGCCGAAGCAGCAACAGCTCTGCTGGCAGCTCGAAGCCGGGCTGCCGGTGGACATCGCGTACGGCGGCGAGCACCTCGTCGTCGCCTACCCCGAGCTCGACGGTGACGTCCTGGACGTCTGGTCCCTCCACGAGCGCACCTACCGGCGGCTCGAGCTGGCGCGGATCGAGCTGGCTCAGGCCTCGACGGCGGTGAGCCTCGCGTAGGCCACGACGTTGTCGAGGTAGTTGCCGCTCGACCGGTCGAACGCCCCGCCGCAGGTGATGAGCCGCAGCTCGGGGTCCGGGGTGTCGCCGTAGACCTCGTCGGTCGGGAACGCGGCCTTCGCGTAGCGGTCGACGCGGTAGACGGTGAAGACGGCGATCCGGCCGTCCGCGCGGCCGACCCTGGCCTGTTCGCCCGGCCGCAGGTCCTTCAGGCGGGAGAACGCGCCGGGCACGTGCTTGTAGTCGACGTGCGCGGCCAGCACCGCCGGGCCGGTCTCCCCGGGCGACGGCGCGCCGGTGAACCAGCCGACGGTCGTGGCGTCGCCCGGGACTTCCAGCGCGCCGTCCGGCGTCAGGCCGAGGTCCTTGATCTCCCCGGCCCGCACGCCGATCGCCGGGATGGTCAGTGACGCCGGTTTCGCCGAGGGGAGGCCGTCGGCGGTCGTTGCCGTGGGGTGCGCGAGGCTCGCGGTGCCCACCGCGTCCGGGGCGGCCGGGCTCGGCGGGGCGATCTCCTGCGGTGCCTTCGGCGCCAGGACGAGGACGAGGGCCACGGCCACGACGACGCCGAGCGCGGCGACGACCGCGGTGACCGCGGGCCACAGACGCGGGTGCCTCAACTCGGGCGCCGGCGCAGGTAGAGCACCATGCCGCCGGACACCGTCGCGGCGAACAGCGTGCCGCTGAGCACGAGGAAACCGGGAACGTCGTCGTCCGGCTCACCGCCGCCGGTGGCGACGCCGCCGACCGGCTTGACCTTCACCTGGCCGCCGGTCTTTTTGGTGTCCTTCTTCGGCGGAGTGGTGGTCTTTTTCGTCGTGGAAGTTGTTGCGGTGGCCGGCTGCTTCGGCCGGTGCGGGAGCGTTTCGCAGGCGATGCCGTTCTTGTCGCGGTCCAGGCCGTTCGGGTCGCCCGGCGTGGCGTCGAGGACCGCCTGGGCTTCCTCCTGGTACTGGAAGTCCGAGCAGTCTTTGTCGGCGGCGAGCGGGGTCGCGAGCTGCGCGGAAGCGAAGGGGACGGGGCCGAGGAGAGCGAACCCGGCAACGGCGGCGGCCGTCGTCAAGGCACGACGAAACAGGGACAACGGAATTCCTTCCGAACGGAATCTGGGGCGATTGCGTGGTTACTATCGCCGTCTCGGCGACGCTGTTACGGACGTTTCCGGAATTCCGGAAATGCCAGCGCTCCACGAAGAGCGACGGGTTCCGTGATTCTTTCGCGTTTCGGTGTTGACCTGCGGATTCACCGTCCAGGAATGCCTGCCGGCCGGAATGTTACGGGCCGCGCGGTCACACCTTTGAGGTAATTCACGTGTGACGGTGCCGACCGGCCGCCACCGCGGCGCCCGCACACCCCGTAGCCTCGGGGTATGCCGATCCAGGTACTGCTCGTCGACGACCACGAACTGGTCCGCCGCGGGCTCCGCGACCTCCTCGGCGACGAGCCCGACATCGAGGTCGTCGCCGAGGCGAGCAGCGTCGAAGAGGCCCTGGCGGTGGCGATGCACGTCGAGCCGGAGGTCGCGGTGGTCGACGTCCGCCTCGGCGACGGCGACGGCATCACGCTCTGCCGCGAGCTGCGCTCGAAGCCGAACCCGCCGGCCTGCCTGATGCTCACCGCGTTCGACGACGAAGAGGCGATGGTCGGCGCGATCATGGCCGGCGCGGCGGGGTACCTGCTGAAGCAGGTGCGCGGGCAGGACGTCGTGAACGCGGTCCGCGAGGTGGCGGCCGGGCGGTCGCTACTGGACCCGGTGAGCACGGCGCGCGTGCTGGACAAGATGCGCCACCCGCCGACGGACGAGCTGGCGACGCTCACCGAGCGCGAACGCGACGTGCTCGAGCTGATCGGCCAGGGCCTGTCGAACCGCGAGATCGCCGAGCGGTTGTTCCTCGCGGAGAAGACGGTCAAGAACTACGTCACGTCGGTGCTGGCGAAGCTCGGCATGCAGCGCCGGACGCAGGCGGCGGCCTGGATCGCGCGGCGCGAGAAGTAACCATCCGCAGCTGCCGCGTCCGCAATCCGCCGTTCGCTGCGACCTTTCCCGCACCTCGTCACGGTCAGCCATGTCGATCAGGTCGTTTCCCGACCGAGATTCACTCGAACGTGAGTCGAATATATGTTCGATGGACCGGTAAGATCAATGTCGAGGGCGTGGAAGGGAGGCTGGATGACCCGAGAAGGATGAGTCAGTCGAGCGGCAGGTCGAAGGCGACGAGGGTGCCGAGGCTGGGTGAGGAGTTCAGGAAGAACTTCCCGCCCGCGGCGTCCGCGCGTTCGGCGAGATGGCGCAGCCCCCGGGTGGCCACGCCTTGGGGAACACCGGAACCGTTGTCCCGCACGCGGAGTTTGACGCCGCCGGAGTCCCTGGTGAGCGTCACGCGGGTTTCGCTGGCGCCGGAATGCCGGACCACATTGGACAGTGCTTCCCGCAGCGCGGCCCGGATGTGGTCGGCGCGTTCCGCGGGGATGTCGGCGAATTCGCCGGACAGCTCCAGGGTCGGCGGGTAGCCGAGCAGCTCGCCGGCGATGCGAACCTCGCCGCGCGCCGACTCGGCGAGGTCGGTGGGCGTGCCGGTGTCGTGGCGAGGCTCCGGCGACCGCAGCGCGCGCACGGTGCCGCGGATTTCCTCGATGGTCTGGTCGAGCTGGTCGATGGCATCGGAAAGCCGAGCCCCATCGGCCTGGGCGAACCGCTTGCGCATGTTCCGCCGGACGCGGTCCAGCTGCATCCCGGCACCGTAGAGCCGCTGGACGATGACGTCGTGAAGCTCGCGGGCAATGCGCTCCCGCTCTTCGTAGAGGGCAACGCGATGGCGCGCGTTGGCTCCTTCGGCGAGCGCGAGGACAACCCCGGCCTGGGCAGCGAAGGCGACAAGCATCTCGACGGTGCCCGCGGAGAAGGGCTCCCGCCCCCGTTTCCGGTAGACGGTGAGCGACCCGAGCACCCGCCCCCCGGACCCGAACGGCGCGGCCGCGAAGGGACCGTAGCCGTGGAGTTCGGCGGGCACGTAGGGCGCGGTGCGAGGATCGACGGTGAAGTCTTCGCTGGACACGGGTTCACCCCCGCGGGCCACCTGGCCGGCCGCGGAGTCAGCGGGAAGAGCCAACCCCCGCAGCGACTCGCCAGTGGACCCTGTGCCGGGCAGCGCACCTGGTTGCGGGGAGCGAGCATCGGCCGCCGGGCTGGCGAAGTCCGAGCTGCCGACGAGCTGGTCCGGGTCGCCAGGACGCGCATCGTCCCCCGCCGCGCTGGAGCCGGACGCTCCGCCGAGCGCCGCGACCGAGTCCGCACTGCCGCCGCCCAGCGCTGCCGGCGGCTCGCCTGCGTCGGTGCCCGGCCCTGGGCCGCCAGGACGCGCATCGTCCGCCGCCGCGCTGGAGGCAGTCGCTCCGCCGAGCGCCGCGACGGAGTCCGCACTGCCGCCCAGCGCTGCTGGCGGCTCGCCTGCGTTGGTGCCCGGCCCTGGGCCACCGGGAGGCTGAGCCGAGCCGGCCTCGCCCGCCGGTGCAGTGGGCGCACCGGAGTCCGCGCTGCGCAGCGGGGCCGAGTCGCCGTGCACATCGCCGAGCGCCTCGAGCGGCTGGCCGGCGTCGGCACCCAGTCCCGCACCGCCGGAACTCGGGCTGCTTGCCGGGTGGGGTGTGGCGTAGTGGGCGGCCTCGACCACGACCCGGCCGTCCTCCGTGCTCACCATGGCCAGGCCCAGGTCGGCGTCGGCCAGCTCGGCCGCTCTGGCCACGACCGTGTCCAGCACCGCTCCCGGGTCGTCGCCGGACAGGGCGGTGCTCGTGATCTCTGTGGCCGCGGACAGTGCCCGCGCGGCAAGCGTCGGATCCATGAGTTCCGCCATTATCGCGCGGCGCGGCGACGGCGCGGCAAGGACACCGCGGGAATCGATCACGGCACCGGCACCCTGGTCACGACGCGGCCGTCGCGGACCTCGAGGACCACGTCCGCGCCGGCCGCCTCCTCCGCCACGTGCGTCACGTGCACCACCGTGCGGCCGGCCAGGGCCTCCCGCAGGTGGGCTCGCACCACCCGGGCCGTCGCTTCGTCCAGGTGCGCGGTCGGCTCGTCCAGCAGCACCAGCCCCGCCGACGGCGCCCCGAGCAGCGCCCGCGCCAGCGCCACCCGCTGGGCCTGGCCGCCGGACAGTCCGGTGCCGCCGCTGCCGAGCACCGTCTCCGGCGGGACGTCGAGCGAAGCGGCTTGCAACGCCGCGCGCAGCTCGTCCTCGGTCGCCGTCGGGCGGGCCAGGCGGAGGTTCTCGGCGATCGTCGTCGCCGCGAGCATCGGCTCCTGCGGGGCCCAGGCCACCGCATCCGGGACCTCGACCGCGCCACGGCTGGGCTCGAGGAACCCCAGCAACGCCGCGACGAGCGTCGACTTGCCCGCCCCGCTCGGGCCGACCACCGCCGCGTACGTTCCGGGTGCCAGGTCGACGTCGACGTCGTGCAACACCACCGGTCCGCCCGGCCAGCCGAAGTCCGCTCCCCGCAACGAGACCGCCGGCCCCCGTGTCGCGAGCACCGGCGCTTCCGGCACGTCGGCGAGGCGGCGGCGCGCACGTTGCAGCGTGTCCCAGTGCTGCGCGACCGGCGGGAGCAGCGCCAGGACCTCCGCCAGCGCGAGCGGCACCAGCGCCAGCAGCGGCGCCAGGACCGGGTCGAGCCGTCCGTCCGCGACCGCCGCCGCGGCGAACGCCGTGCTGACGACCGTCGCCGCTCCGCAGACCAGCGTCACCAGCGCCTCCGCCGCGCCCGCGCCGAACACCTGGCGACGCGCTTGCGTCACCAGGTGCGTGTCGGCGTCGGTGAGGGCGCGGCGGTGGTTCCCCGCTGTGCCGAACGCGAGCAGCTCGGCCGCCGCTTCGAAGATCACCAAGACTCGGGTGGCCACCTCGCGTCGGCCGGTGGCCAGCGCGGACGTCGCCCGGCGCTCCGCACGCAGGGCAACCCATGGGGCGCACAGCCCGAGTGCCACCGCCGCCGCGAGGGTCAGGCCCGCCGCCGGCAGCACCCACGTCTGCACGGCGATCGCACCGGCCGCAACCAGGAGCACCACCAGCGGCGGCGACACCACCCGCGGCAGGAGGTCGCGCACGGTGTCGACGTCGCCCACCAGCCGGCGTTGCCCCTCGCCCGCGCGCAGGCTCCGCGCCGGCCCGAGACGGACCAGCGAGTTCCACAGCCGCACGCGGACGCGGCCGGCGATGCGGAACGCGGCGTCGTGCGTGACCAGCCGTTCGACGTACCGGAGCCCCGCACGGCCGAGGCCGAACGCGCGGACGCCGACGACCGCGACCGTCAACGTCAGGATCGGCGGCTGCTGGGACGCCTTGGCGATCAGCCAGCCTGACGTCGCCGTCAGCGCCACGCCGGCCAGCAGCGCCAGCGCGCCCAGCGCGGCGCCGCCGAAGAGACGTCCGTCGAGGAGCGCGCGCCACTTCAGCGGCGCGTCCGACGAGTCCACTGTGGACGTCTCGGCCGAAGCAGTGGCCTCCGACGGCAGGTCGACAGCCGCGGTGCGTTCGTGGGCCGCGATGATCGCCGCCGCGCCGTTGTCGACGGCGCGCTGCACCGCGTCGAGCACCAGGCGCGCGCTGGCTTCGTCGAGGTGCGCCGTCGGCTCGTCGAGCAGCAGCAGCCAGGCGCCGTGCCGCACCCGGTTCAGCGCCCGCGCGACGGCGACGCGTTGACGCTGACCCAGCGACAGCTGGGAAACCGGCCGGTCGGCCAGCCCGTTGAGGCCGAGTTCGGCGAGCAGCTCGTCCGACGAGCCCGCTTCCTCGCGGACCGTGCCGCCGGTGAACACCGGCGACTGCGGCACCCACGCGACCTGCTCACGCCAGCGCGCGAGGTCGGCGTCGGCGAGGCCGGTCGAGCCGATCGTGATGGTGCCGTCGTCCGCCGGGACGAAGCCGAGCAGGGCCGAGAGCGTCGTCGACTTGCCGCCGCCGCTCGGGGCGCGGAGCCAGACCGTCTCGCCGGGGCGGACGGCGAACGACTCGCCGTCCGGGGCGAAGCCGCCGCGGCGCGCCACCCGCAGCGCTGCCACCCGCACCTCACCCCGCTCCGGGATCGCGGTCCCCGACGGCGGCACGGGGAGGGCCAGCAGGTCGGCGACGCGCCGGACCGCTTCGATGCCGTCCTCGCTGGCGTGGAACGCCGCGCCGACCGCACGCAACGGCTGGTAGCACTCCGGCGCGAGGATCAGCACGCCGAGCCCGATGGCCAGCGGCAGGCTGCCGCCGGCGAGCCGGACGCCGATCACCACCGCGACGAGCGCCACCGACAGCGTCGCGACCAGTTCGAGCACGAAGGCCGAGGAGAAGGCGACTTTCAACGTCTTGAGCGTCGCGCGGCGGTGGCGTTCGGACAGCCGCCGGACGGTCTCGGCCTGGGCCGCGGCCCGGCGGAACGCGGTCAGCACCGGCAGCACGCGGACGAGTTCCAGGAGCCGCTCGGACATCCGGTGCGTCGCGTCGGTCGCGCCGGCGACGCGGTCGGCGGTGTACTTGCCGACGAGGATGGCGAACATCGGCAGCAGCGGCACGGTCAGCGCGACGATGACGCCGGATGGCCAGTCGGCGAACAGGATCGCCGCGCCGGCGCCGAGGGGCACGACGGCCGCCGTGACCAGGGCGGGGAGGTATTCGCGGAAGTAGGCGTCGAGCGCGTCGAGGCCGCGGGTGGTGAGCGCGGTCAGCTCGCCGTGGCCGCGCTGGGCGATCCACTCGGGGCCCAGGCGCAGCGCGTGGTCGACGGCCTTGGCGCGGAGTTCGCGTTGCGCTGTCGCGGCGGCGCGGGCGGAGACCGTGCGCACCGCCCAGCCGGTCAGCGCGCGCGTCGCGACGAGCGCGAGCAGCGCGGCCAGCTGGGCGGTGCGTCCCCCGGATCCTGCTCCGACGATCGCCGCGAGGACGTCCGCGAGCAGGAATGCCTGTGCCACCAGGGCAGCGGCGTTGACGAACGACAGGAAGCCCACCAGGGCCAGCGCCCGGCGCACGGCCGGCACGAGGGCCGGCAGCGCGCCGAGCGGGCCCTTTCCCGGCCGCGCTGAGTCCACTGTGGACTCCGAGGCGAGAAGGGTTGCGCGCCCGGGAAGTTCGTTCATGGTGCGTGGACCGCCGGGATGTGCTGGGTGCCGATGCGCTTGCGGAACACCCAGTACGTCCAGCCTTGGTAGACCAGCACCGCCGGGGCGCCGAAGACGGCGACCCAGGTCATCACGGTCAGCGTGTACGGGCTCGACGCGGCGCCCTCGATGGTCAGGGTGTTGGCGGCGTCGAGGGTGGAGGGCAGCACGTTGGGGAACAGCGCGCCGAACATCGTGACGGCAGCCCCGGCGATGACGACGCCGAGCGCGGCGAACGCCTGCCCGTCGCGGTCGGCGCGCAGCCGAAGCCACGCGACGGCGGCAGCGAGAGCACTGATCCCGAACGAGAGCAGTGTCCACAACGTGCCGGCGCGCCACTGGACGACCGCGAGGAACGCGACCATCGGCACCATGGCGACCGGGAGCAGTTTGCCGGCCAGGTTCTTCGCGCGTTCCCGCAGTTCACCGCTGGTTTTGAGGGCGAGGAACGCGGCGCCGTGGGTGATCGAAAAGGCGGCGATGGCGAGCGCGCCGAGCAGGGTGTCCCACCGGACGGCGGCGAACGCTCCGCCGGCGCGGTTGCCGGCGGCGTCGAGGGGCAGGCCGAGGACGGTGGTGGCGAGGATGAGGCCGACGCCGAGCGGCGGGATCCACGAGCCGATCATGATGACGCGGTCCCAGTTGCGGCGCCAGCGGTCGGAGTCGACCTTGCCGCGGTACTCGAAGGCGACGCCGCGGCCGATGAGGGCGAGCAGCACGAGCAGCAGCGGCAGGTAGGCGGCCGAGAACAGCCCCGCGTACCAGGCGGGGAAGGCGGCGAACATGGCCCCGCCGGCGACGATGAGCCAGACTTCGTTGCCGTCCCAGACCGGGCCGATGGTGTTGACCATGACGCGCCGCTCGGTGTTGTCCTTCGCGAGGACGGGCAGCAGCATGCCGACGCCGAAGTCGAAGCCTTCGAGGAAGAGGTAGCCGAGCCAGAAGAAGGCGATGACGACAAACCAGACGATGGCGAGGGTCATCGGGCACCTCCGACCGACCGGTCGCCGCGAGTTATCCACAACGGGTCGAGTTGTCCACAGATTTGCTGTGGGTAACCCTGGAGAGTGATCGGGCCGATACACTGGGTTTGGGGACGCCCCCCGGGAAGGGCGGGGGCTGCTTTTGGTTGGTGAGAGGCTGCTGCACCCCTGCTGAGCTGGGGTTTTGGCGCAGCCGGAGTGGCCGTGAGGCGCGGGAGCTGCGTCGAACCGGACGAAGCGGGCCCTCGAGTGGGGCGGGGTGTGTCCGGCAGGTTGTTCCGGTCGGCGATTCGGCCGGTACTCGGTCGGCTCGCTGCCGCACAGGCGCTGAGCTGAAGATTTGGCATCGTCGGCCGCCTCAGTACGCGAAGGCGAGCGTGTCCTCGCCCGGTTTGTCGGAATCCTCGGGCTTCTCCGGGGGCATCACCGCTTCGACGCCGCCGCGGATGTACTTGCGCATCAGGTAGACCTCCACCACGCCGAGGGCCGCGTACACCGTGGTCAGGGCGATCAACGACGTCCAGACCTCGCCCGTCGTCAGCCTCGACACCGCCTGGGCGGTGAACATCCACACGCCGTCGACGCCGGTGGGGTTGGGGGCCACCACGAACGGCTGACGGCCCATCTCGGTGAAGATCCAGCCCGCGCTGTTGCCGAGGAACGGGGTTGCGATGCCGCCGAGGACCAGAAGTGGGAACCAGCGGCCGCTCGGGAGGCGGCCTCGGCGGGTCAGCCAGAGGGCAAGCAGGCCGATACCCGCCGAGATCGCGCCGAAGCCGATCATCATGCGGAAGCCCCAGTACGTCACCGGGAGGTTGGGGACGTAGTCGATCGGCTTGCCCGCCAGCGAACCCAGCGCCGGGTCGTCCGGGTAGTTCGTGCCGTACTTGGCCTGGTACTCCGTCACCAGGTTCTCGACGCCCTTGACCTCCGTCGAGAAGTCGTTGTGCGCCAGGAACGACAGCAGCGCGGGCACGTTGAACGTCTTCACGTCCTCGCAGTTCGCGCCCGAGACGTCGCCGATCGCGATGATCGAGAAGCTGGCCGGCTTTTCCGTGTGGCACAGGGCTTCCGCCGACGCCATCTTCATCGGCTGCTGCTCGAACATCAGCTTGCCCTGCGCGTCACCCGTGATCGCCAGGACCGCGAACGCCGCCACGCCGACCCAGCCGCCGAGGCGCAGCGACGAGCACCAGACGTCCTCATTGGCGCGACGCCGCCAGAGGTGCCAGCCCGCGACGCCCACCAGGAACGCCGCCGCCACCGAGAACGCGCCGGCCAGGGTGTGCGGGATCGCGGCCAGTGCCGTGTTGTTCGTCAGCACCGCCCAGATCGAGTTCATGGTCGGCTTGCCGTTCTCGAACGTCACGCCCACCGGGTGCTGCATCCACGAGTTCGCGGCCAGGATGAAGTACGCCGACGCCATCGTGGCCAGCGAGAACGCCCACGCGCACGCCAGGTGCACCTTCTTCGGCAGCCGGTCCCAGCCGAAGATCCACAGGCCGAGGAACGTCGACTCGACGAAGAACGCGACGAGCCCTTCCATCGCCAGCGGCGCGCCGAAGACGTCGCCGACGAAGCGGGAGTACGCGCTCCAGTTCATCCCGAACTGGAACTCCTGCACGATCCCGGTCACCACGCCCATGGCGAAGTTGACCAGCAGCAGCTTGCCCCAGAACTTGGTCATCTTCAGGTGCCGCGGATCGCCGGTGCGGACCCAAGCGGTCTGCATCGCCGCGACCAGGATCGACAGCCCGATGGTCAGCGGGACCATCAGGAAGTGGTAGACGGTGGTGATGCCGAACTGCCACCGCGCTAGCTCAAGGACCTCCACGTGGTCCAGCCTGCTCCGGGGGGCCTGACCCGGCCAGATCAACTGGTCCCGTTCCCGGCGGGACCAACGTCCTACCGCTGGTCGAGGGCCTTCCGCGCCTCTTCGCCCACGACCCGCCGCGGCCCCTCGTCGCCCAGCTCGAGGACGTGCCGCAGCGCCAGCGCGTACGCGGTGTCGAACGCCTTGTCCGCCTCGACCGGGATGTTCGGCGCCACGCCGACGCCCTCCCAGTTCTCCCCCGACTCCGGGTCGTACGAGCGGGCGATCGGCACGGTCACGTCCAGGTAGGTGTCCACTTTGTAGCGATCGCAGGGGTGCGCGCCGCCTCGCGTCGTTTCGCCGACGGTCTTCGCGCGGCCCTGCCGCTGCAGCGAGAAGGCGAGGTCCTCGCCGCCGGAGAACGTCACCGGGCCGGTGAGCACCCAGATCGGCTTGGTGCCGCCGAACTTCGGGCCCGGGACGTACGGCAGCGTCCACATCTGGGTGACGCGGTCGCCGTCGCGCTCGTAGAAGTCGAGGTAGTGGGTGCGCTCGTCGACGAGGTAGCTCTGCAGGAACGCGCTGGTCTCCGGGTCGCCGCCGCGGTTGTGCCGGACGTCGAGCAGCAGCGCGTCGGCCGAGGCGATCAACGTCATCGCCGCCGAGACCGACGGCGCGGCGAGGTCGATCGGGTAGAGCATGGTCGTGTCGAGGTAGCCGACGTTGCCCGCGAGCCGCCGCACCGCCGCGATCCCGAAGTTCTCCAGCTCGCCGGCGCGCCGGAACTGCTCGGACGCGTGTTCCGCGGCACCGTCCACGGCGACGGGGTCGAGGTGGTGACGCAGCCGGAGGTGTTTGTCGTCGTTCACCGACTGCAGGTCGGTTGTGACGGCCGTCGCGAATTCCGCTTCGCCCAGCTCCGCGTACGCGCCTTCGTCGAGACGCGCCCGAAGCACCTTCGCGAGCTTCGCGGCGACGTCCGGGAAGACGTAGTGCGCTTCGACCCGGCGGATGACCTCTTCGACCTGCGCAGCACGCGCCTGTGACCCCATGCCGGTGAACTTACCGCAGGCCACAACCGAAAATTCGGCGCACCGAAGAAAATTGTGCGACAGCCCTGGATGTCAAATTCATGGCCGCCGATCGAGCAATTTCGCGATCACCATCAGCTTGCGACTTTCCTGACCTCCCCTTTATCGTTGCAGTGAAAGGGGCGAAAGAATACTCATGACTGCCGCTATGGTGGCGCTGATCAGCGCGTTCGGCCTGGTCCTCGCCGTGGAACTGCCGGACAAGACGCTCGTCGCGACCCTGGTGCTGACCACCCGTTTCCGCGGTTGGCCGGTTTTCGCCGGGGTGTGCGCCGCGTTCGCCGTGCAATGCGTCATAGCGGTCGCGTTCGGCAGCGTGTTGACGCTGTTACCGGACGTCGTGCTTTCCCTGGTCGTCGCCGCGATGTTCGGCCTCGGCTCTTTCATGCTCCTTCGCGAGGGTTTCAGCGAAGCGGACGAAGCGGGCGAAGACGCTTCGCGCACCGGCCCCTCCCCGGCGTCCTTCACGCGCTCGGCGATGACGTCGTTCGGCGTGCTCTTCGCCGCCGAGTGGGGCGACGCCTCGCAGCTCGCGACGGCCAGCCTCGCCGCCCGCATCGGCAACCCGTTCGCCGTCGGCGTCGGCGCCTTCACCGCGCTCGTGGTGGTCGCCGGGCTCGCCGTGTTCATCGGCGCGAAGATCCGCAGCCGGATCAAGCCGAAGCTGATCCAGCGCTGCGCCGGGTTCGCCTTTGCCGGGTTCGCCGCGTTCGCGCTGGTCCAGCTCGCCTTCTGACGGCTGCCTCACAGGTTCGCCCGGTAACCTTTCGGGAACGAAAGGGGGAGCACCAGGTGAACTCGCATGCCGTCTCGCCGCTGCACGGCCGGGTCGCGCTCGGCGGCATCGGCGTCGCCGTGGCCATCTCGATCGACCTGCACCTGCGGCTGTCGGGCCAGGTCAGCCCGATCTGGCAGACGCTGTCGGAGTACGTCTACGGCAAGCTCGGCACGTCCTCGGCCGCTCCCCTGTTCAGCGTCATGTGCCTGGCACTGTCCCTCGGCTCGGTGGCGCTGCTCGCCGGCATCGCGAAGGCCCACCGCCCGGGCACCACCGCCGTCTGCGTGCTGCTCGGCGTCTGGTCGGCCGGGCTGCTGGTCTGCGGCCTCGTCCCCGTCGACCCGGACGGCCAGGCGCGTTCGCTGGCCGGACAGGTCCACAACATCGCCGCGCTGACGGCGTTCGTCGCGCTGCCCGCGGCCGCGTTCGTGCTCACGTGCAAGGGCCGCGAGCGCTGCCCGTGGGAACCCCGCCGGACGACGATCCGGCGCCTGGCCACGGCGAGTTTCGCCAGCGTCGGCGTGGTGCTCGCCGGGTTCGTCCTGACGCTCGTCCTCGGCCCGGCCCAGCAGGACGTCACGCTGGGCCTGTTCGAGCGCCTGCTGTTCACCGTCGACGTCGCCCTGCTGCTGACGATGGTCCGGCCGCTGCTCAACCGTCCGTCTTGAGGATTTCGGCGAGCCGGGTGGCGGCCGCGACGACCTGCGGGCCCACTTCGGCCGCCTTCAGCGGCTCCATCGAGACGACGCCGACGCTCGCCCGCAGCCCCGGTACCCCGCGCACCGGCGCCGCGACGCCGGACGCGCCCGCTTCGAGCTCGCCCGTCGACGTCACCCAGCCGTCGCCGCCCGGCCGCAGGCTCATCGCCTTGCCGGCCGCGCCGGCGGTCAGCGAATGCCGGCTGCCCACCCGGTAGGCGACGTGGAAGTTGGTCCAGGACGGCTCGACGACGGCCACCGCAAGCGCTTGCGGCCCCTGCGCGACCGACAGGTGCGCGGTCGCGCCGACCTTCTCGGCCAGCTCCCGCAGCACCGGGCCGGCCGCGTCCCGCAGCTGCGGCAGCACCTGCCCCGCCAGCCGGAGCAGCCCGACACCGAGCCGGACCTTGGTGCCGTCGCGCCAGACCAGCCCGCGCTCCGACAGCGGCACGAGCAGCCGGTAGACGGCCGCGCGGCTGGCCCCGATGGCCACCGCCAGCTCGGAGATGGTCGCCGCGTCGCCACCGGCGTCGGCGACTGCCTGCAGCAGCGCCAAGCCCCGGTCCAGCGTCAGCGACCCCTCCCGGCTGGTCACAGCAAGCCGAGTTCGCCCAGGTCCGCGACCGGCTCCTCGAACGACGCCGCCGCGTAGGACGCGAAGAGCGCCCGCACGGCCTTCGCGGCCGGCTCGGACAGCGCACGGGCCTCCTCGGCCAGCGCCTGGGCGTCGGTCGACTCCAGCGCGCCCCGGACGTCGCCGCCGGCGAGGCTGCGCGCGGAGGCCACGAGCAGGTTCAGGAAGCCGTGGTGCACGAACCCGGTGTCCGGGTCGGTGTGCCGGACCGCGCGGTGCAGGCTGTTCGTCGCCTTGAACGACGCCCCGGTGGACCCGCTGACGACGGCGAGGAAGTCGGCCACCTCGTCGACGCTGGGGAAGTTCTCGCCCGCCTGCCCGCCGCAGCGGATCTTCGGCCAGCTGCCGTGCTCGATCACCTTCCGGACGCCGTCGAGCCAGCCGACGCCGCGCCGCGGCTCGACCACCCGGATGACGTCCTCGGGGACGAACTCCGAGACGCGCTCGAGCCACACCTCGTCGACGTCCGACGGCGCGGGCATCTCGACCATCCGCAGCGCGAGCAGCTCACTGCGCGATTCGACGATCGAGATGGCTTTCGGGACCCCGCCCAGGCCGGTGTCGATGATCAGCGAAAGCGGCAGCGGCTGCTTCGGCTTGATCTTGATCAGCTCGGTGATGAGCTCGGGCAGCCGCGACGCCTGGCAGAGGAAAACCCCCAGGACACCGGCGTGTTCGGAGCCCCGGCTGGCGAAGTGCGCACGGAGTGCTTCGGGCATGGCCGCATCGCCCGGAGGGAACAGCGCCGAGTCGTCGACGAGCCTCGCGAACAGGGGAGGAATTCCACGGGGGCCGGGGGGCGTGAGTTCCACAGCGCTTGACACGACTGACACGCTAGTAGCGTACGACATCAGGACAAAATCGTTCGCACAACGAACACGTCAGAAGGGGACGTCGATGCCTTACTACCGGCGAGTAGGCGAGATCCCGCACAAGCGGCACACCGCGTTCCGGAAGCCGGACGGCGGGCTCTACGCCGAGGAGCTGATGGGCGTCGAGGGCTTCTCCGCCGACTCCGCGCTGCTCTACCACCGCGGCCTGCCGACGGCGATCGTCGACGCCGTCGCGGTCGCGGAGGACCGCGGGTCGCTCACCCCGAACCACCCACTCAAGCCGCGGTCGTTCCAGACCCGGGACCTCAAGTTCGGCGGCGAGGCCGACGCGGTGACCGACCGGCGGCGGCTGTTCGGCAACAACGACGTCACCATCGGGTTCGTCACCGCGACCGCGCCCAGCCCGCTGTACCGCAATGCGGCCGGCGACGAGCTCTTCTACGTCCACGGCGGCTCGGCGACCTTCGAGACCATCTACGGCCGCCTCGAGGTCGGCGACGGCGACTACGTCGTGATCCCGACGTCGTGCACCTACCGGGTCGTCCCCGACGGCGAGGTCAACCTCTTCACCCTCGAGGCGCGCGGCCACATCGGGCCGCCGAAGCGCTATCTGTCCGCGAAGGGGCAGTTCCTGGAGCACTCGCCGTACTGCGAGCGCGACATCCGCGGGCCGGAGGAGCCGCTGCTGGAGGACGGCGAGGACGTCGAGGTGCTCGTGCGGCACCGCGCCGGGCTGACCCGCTACACCTACGCGACGCACCCGTTCGACGTCGTCGGCTGGGACGGCTGCCTCTACCCGTGGGTGTTCAACATCGACGACTTCGAGCCGATCACCGGCCGCGTCCACCAGCCGCCGCCCGTGCACCAGACGTTCGAGGGCCCGAACTTCGTCGTCTGCTCCTTCTGCCCGCGGAAGGTCGACTACCACGAGGGCGCGATCCCGGTGCCGTACAACCACGCGAACGTCGACTCCGACGAGCTGATGTTCTACGTGCGCGGCAACTACGAGGCCCGGAAGGGCTCGGGGATCGGCATCGGCTCGCTCTCGCTGCACCCGTCCGGTTTCACGCACGGCCCGCAGCCCGGTGCGGCGGAGGCGTCGATCGGCGCGGAGTTCTTCGACGAGACGGCGGTCATGGTCGACACGTTCGCGCCGCTGGAGCTCGGCGAAGCGGCCGAGGCGTCCGAAGACCCCGGCTACGCCTGGACGTGGTCGCGCCGCGGCCCTAAGTCATAGTCAAGATTCGGAAATACCGTCCCCTTCCCGTTCCGCCGGCCGGATAATGGAAATCCGGGTGGCGGAACGGGGAGGTTTCGATGATCAATTCCCAGCCAGCACGTCGAAAGAGAAAAGTTCTCCCGTTCCTGGCCGCGATCGTGGTCGCGATCGCCTTGATCATCGGAATCCGCTACTGGACCAGCGATTCGAGCGACGAGGCCGACGCGCCGAAGTGCTCGGGCGCGGACGCGATCGCGCTCAACGTCGCTTCGTCACCGGAAAAGGCCGGAATCGTCCAAGAGGCCGCGAAGGCCTACTCCGGACGGACGGTCGCCGGGCACTGCGTCGACGTCGTCGTGAAATCGAAGTCGTCCGGCGTCGCGATGCAGGCGCTGGCGAACGGCTGGAACGAAGCCGTCGACGGGCCGCGCCCGGACGTCTGGACACCGGCCGCGAGCGGCTGGGTCAACCTGCTGCGAGTCAACGCGAAGGGCGACACCGGTTCGCTCGTGCCGGACGGTGATCCGCCGTCGATCGCGAACGCGCCGCTGGTCGTCGCGATGCCGAAGCCGATGGCCGAGGCGCTCGGCTGGCCCGGCAAGGCGATCGGCTGGAAGGACCTCGCCGGCCTGGCCACCGACCCGGCGGGCTGGGCGAAGTACGGCCACCCGGAGTGGGGCAAGTTCCGGCTCGGCAAGACGAACCCGAACATCTCGACGTCCGGGCTGAACGCGACGATCGGTGCCTACTACGCCGCCACCGGCACGTCGTCCGACCTCACCGCGGCCGCGCTCGAGAAGCCGGACGCGAAGCAGTTCGTCACGAACATCGAGCAGGCGATCGTGCACTACGGCGACACCACGCTCACCTTCCTGACCAACCTGCAGAAGGCCGACGACAAGGGCGCGGCGCTGTCGTACATCTCGGCGGTGACCGTCGAGGAGAACTCGCTGATCGGCTACAACCAGGGCAACCCGACGAACGACCCGGCCAAGGTCGGGCAGCACGGGCCGCCGAAGGTGCCGCTGGTGGCGATCTACCCGGGTGACGGGACGCTCAACTCCGACCACCCGTTCGTCACGTTGAACTGGGCGGACCCGGTGCGCAAGCAGGTCGCCGCGGACTTCCTCGGCTACCTGCGCCTCGCCGAGACGCAGGCGAAGTTCGCCGCGCTCGGCTTCCGGTCCTTCGAGGGCAAGCCGGGCCCGCAGGCGACGCCAGCCAACGGCGTCCAGCCGGACGCGAAGATCAGCTTCCTGCGGCCGCCGTCGCCGTCGGTGCTGTCGAAGCTGCTGGCGTCCTGGACCGACCTGCGGAAGAAGGCGAACGTGCTGCTCGTCGTGGACGTCTCGGGCTCGATGGGCGACGAGGTGAGGGGCACCGGCAAGAGCAAGATCGACCTGGCGAAGCAGGCCGCGATCGACTCGCTCGGCCAGTTCGTGCCGCGCGACCAGGTCGGGCTCTGGCAGTTCTCGACCCACCTCGACGGCGACAAGGACTACCAGGAGCTGCTCCCGGTCCAGGCGCTCGGGACGAGCGGCAAGGAGACCCTGGCCATGCGGCTGAGCGGGCTGACTCCCCAGTCCGGCACGGGGTTGTACGACTCGTCGCTGGCCGCGTACGAGTACATGAAGGCCCACCTGGACCCGGCGGCGATCAACGCGGTCGTGGTGCTGACCGACGGCCGGAACGAGGACTCCGGCGGCATCGACCTCGAACACTTGGTGCCACAGTTGCGGCCGGAGGGCAACGCGGAGTCGGTCCGGTTGTTCACCATCGCCTACGGCTCGGACGCCGACCAGGACGTGCTGAAGCAGATCGCCGAGGCGACCGCGGGTTCGGAGTACGATTCGTCCAAACCGGACTCGATCAACCAGGTGTTCACCTCCGTGATCTCCAATTTCTGACATGAAGTTCGCCCGTGAGCTCGCCGAACCGTGGGGGCTGCTGCTCGCCGCCACGTCGGCCGGCGTGGCCTGGGCCGTGCAGCTGCCGGTCGTCGCCGCCCTCGGGGTCGGGGTGGCGGTGCTCGCCGCGCGGGCGGGCGTGGCGGTGGCAACCCGCGAGAAGGAGCCGCCACCGCGGGAAGCCCGGGTGCTGGACGTAACGCCCGGCTCGGCCGAGGAGAGCTGGCTGAACCGGGCGTCGGCCGCGGCGGAGGGGTTCGCCTCGCTGAGCGGCTCGCTCGAATCCGGTCCGCTCGCCGACCGCGTGGCGGACATGGAGCCGGCGGTCCAGGAGACGCTGTCGACGCTGAGGCGCCTGGCCGGCCGCGCGTCGGCGACGGGCCAGGCGCTGTCCCGCGTCGACCTCGACGCGGTCAGGCGCGAGCGGCGCCGGCTGGAGCAGTCGCTGACGTCGGCCCGCGAAGAGGTCCGCGGCGACCTCGAGCAGGCGCTGTCGGCGGTCCAGGCCCAGGCGGACGTGCACGCGCGGCTGTCCGGCGCCCGGGACAAGCTGCTGGCCCAGCTGCAATCGGGCGCACTCGGCCTGGACAGCCTGGTGGCCCGAGTGGCGGAACTGACGGCGGCGACGTCGGACGTCACCGTGGACACCGGCGCGGTGCGCGAGCTGAGCGACCAGCTGGAAGGCATCCGCCAGGGCGTACTGGAGACCGAGCAGGCGACGCGGAAGTCGCTGGGTTAGGCGGCCCAGCCCGGCCGCCACGCGCCGGCGACGCGCTCGCTCTTCGCGAGGTGACGCCGAAGCGCCGTGAGCCCGGGGTGCGCGTTACCCCGCCGCCACACCAGCGAATGCGGGTACACCGGCACGGGACCTTCGATCGGCACGCGCCGCAGGTCGTGCGCCGGCGGCCACAGCACCCGGCTTCCCGCGCCGAGCAACGTCGCCACCTCCGCCGACTCCGCGAGCGTGTCCAGCACCACCTCGATGCCGAAGTTGGGCCCGGCGGCGTCGATCCACAGGCCGAACGCGGCCGCGAACTCGGTGTAGTAGGCGCCCCACTCCGTCCCGGGCACCACGCCGGGGAGCCGGATCCGGTGCCCGGCCAGCTCCGCCGGAGTCACCGAAGCCGCGTTCGCCAGCGGGTGCGCGGGGCCGCACATCAGCTGGATCGGCTCGTCGAGCACCCACTGGGCGTCGAGGTCCGCGGGCAGCGTGACGACCGCGCGGAACGACGCGTCGATCGAGCCGTCCAGGAGCGCCGCGATCGCGGTGTCGAAGAGCGTCGCGACCTCGAGCGCTACGTCGGGGTGTGCCTGGTGGAACCCGCGCAGCAACGTGGCCGGGCACAGCCGCCTGCCGATGACGTCGACGCGGAGCGGGCCGGTGCGCACCGACGCCAGCGCGCGCAGCTCGGCCGCCAGGAGCTCGCGAGCGTGCGGTAAGAAGGCCGTTCCATCGCCGGTGAGCACGGCGCCGCGCGCAGTGCGCGTGAACAGCCGCGCCCCGAGCGACTTCTCCAGCGCGGCGATGCGTTTCGAGACGGCCTGCTGCGTGATCGACAGGTCGGTGGCGGCGTCCTGGAACCGGCCCGCCTCCACCACAGCGACGAAGGTGCGCACGGCGTCGAGGTCCACGACGCCCGACTCTAGATTCACAACGCGGCGTTGTGGCTCGCCGCCGCGTCGGTTGTTTGCCGCGCGCGACCGTTCCCGCTTTGATCTCCGACGTGATGCGCGGGCGGTCGCTGGGACCGCGGTTCAGGTGGCTCTGGTCGGCCTACGCGGTGAGCGCCTTCGGGACGTGGCTCGGCTTCGGCGCCTTCCCCATGCTCGCGATCCTCGTCCTGCACGCCGGGCCCGCGGCCGTCTCGGCGCTGGCCGCGGTCGGGCCGGCCGTCGGGGCGCTCGTCGCCGTTCCGCTGGGGCCGTGGGTCGACCGCCGGCGGAAGCGGCCGGTGATGGTGGCCATGGACCTCGTGCGGTTCGGCGCGCTGGTCAGCGTTCCGGCCGCCTATGGCCTCGGCGTGCTGAGCTTCGGGCAGCTGCTGGCCGTCTCGGTGGTCGTCGCCGCGGCGGACATCACCTTCACCTCCGCGAGCGGGGCCTTCCTCAAGGGCCTGGTGCCGCCCGAAGACCTGCTCGTCGCGAACGGCCGGTTCGAGGCGACGAACTGGACCGCCACCGCGCTCGGGCCGCCGCTGGGCGGGGCGGCGTTCGCGCTGTTCGGGCCGGTGACGTCGGTGGTCGCCAACGCCGTCAGCTTCCTGCTCTCCGCGCTCGGGATCCGCGCGATCGGCGGGGACGAACCGCGCCCGCGCACCGCCACCCGGCTGCGCCCGCGCGACCTCGCCGACGGCTGGCGCTTCCTGCTGGCGCATCGGGGACTGCGGCCGCTGCTGTTCAACGCGATGGTGTTCAACGGCCTGGTCATGGGCACCGAGCCGCTGCTCGCCGTGCTGATGCTCAACCAGCTGGGGTTCCCGCCGTGGCAGTACGGGCTCGCGTTCGCCGTACCGTGCCTCGGCGGGCTCGCCGGTTCGCGGCTGACCCCGCGGCTCGTCGCGAAGTTCGGGCGCCACCCGGTCCTGGTGACGTCCGGCGCGATCAGGGCGTGCTGGCTGCTCGCCCTGGCGTTCATCCCGGCGGGCACCGGCGGGCTCGGCTACGTAATGGTCGTCGAACTCGGCCTGATCGTCAGCTGCAGCGTCTTCAACCCGGTGCTCGCGACCTACCGGCTCGAGCAACTCCCGGCGGACCGCATCGCGCGGACGCTTTCGGCGTGGTCGATCAGCACGAAGGCGTCGATCGCCACGCTGACCGCGCTCTGGGGCCTGCTCGCCGGTCTGACCGGGCCACGCTGGGCCATCGGGATCGCCGGGGTGCTGGTGCTGGCGACGCCGTTGCTGCTGCCCCGCCGCGATCGGACGCCTGCTCAACCGAGCCAGACCGTGCCCAGTACCGGGTAGCCCGGGAGGCCTGTCTTGGCCGCGCCCGGGCGGGGGGCGCCCGCGATCCAGAGGCGGCCCGTCGCCGCGATGTTCGCCGCCATCGAAGGGTCCACCTTGGGGAGGCGGAAGCGGACCACGCGGCCGTCGGCCAGCATCGTCAGGCCGCTCAGCCTCGCCGCGCCGTGGCGGGTCATGCGGACCGGGCCGTCGAGGACCGCGCGCAGCTCCGTCCAATGGTCCGCCGGGAGGGGCCTGCGGTAGGTGATCGCTCGCCACACGGCCGCGAGGGCGCCCAGGAGCGCGCCTGCGCCGCACGGCCACGCGAGCCACCCCACCACCGGGAAGTCGAGTGCGACCCAGACCGCGAACCCGGCCAGCACCAGCAGGAACGCCGCCGTCGTGCGCAGGTCGCGGGCCAGCTGGCGGCGGTGTGCGGCCAGCACGGGGTCGAGCCTCGGCGAGCGGGACCCGGCCGGTTGCGGGACCGGTACGGCACCCGGCGGCGGGGTGTCGTGGATCCGGGCGCTGCGGACCCGCACCACGCCGGAAAAGCCGACGAACACCTTGGGGCCGCGGCCCAGCAGCCAGATCCGGCGGTGCCCGGCGACCAGCAACCGGTGGGCTTCGTCGAGCCGGACGCGCAGCCACCGGCCGTCCGGGAGGCGCACGCCGACCGTCCGGCCGGCCGCGACCAGGCCGCCGGCGGCGATGTCCACCTGCCGGAACGCTTCCCGCTTCAACCGCGTCTCGGGCAGGTGGGCGTGCGCGCGGTGGAGCCACCACGCCTCGATCGCGCCGGCCAGCGCGAACGTGCCGACCGGCAGCGCCACTCCGGCGCCGGCGAAGAACTGGGCGAACCCGAACACCACGAAGAACGCGGCCACGAGCCGCTGGTTCGCGGTGTCGCGGCCGAGGCGGTCGAGGTACTCGCCGAAGATCGGGAGGGCCCCGGACGGCATGGCGGGGTCGAGTTCGAACGCGCTGACGCGCTCGGGGACCGGGACGATCGGCACGCGGAACCCCCACGGGGTCGGGTTGTTAACCGCTTTTCGGCAAAGTGGGCACCGGCGTTACCGGATGTGCCGATCAACGGGTGGGACGTGAGCGCCACGACTACCCAGACCGCCGAATTCAGGTTAGGCTCACCTAAGTAGGAGGTGAGCCGTGACCGAGGCACCCACAACCGTCCGCCGCCCGCCGGCGCCGAACCCCGCCGAGCGCGCCAAGACGATCGCGACCCGCAACGGCCCCGCGTCGTTGCTGCCGACCTGCGATCGCACGGACCTCGACGGCCGGCGGGTCGTGCCGGTGCTGCACCACGTGCACCACAGCGGCAGCGTCAGCGTGCTGCTGCCCGACGACCACCCGATGGTCGGCGCGGCGAAGCAGACTCAGCGCGGGGAGCTGGCCGTGATGGTCGAGCTCGCCGACCAGGCCCCGGTCGACCTGCGGGAACCGATCCGCGGGCTGCTGTGGATCACCGGCTGGCTGCGGCCGCTCTCGCCGGTTTCGGCCCGCGCGCGGGCGGTGGCGATCGCCGAGACGCGGCCGGACGAACGGCTCCTCGACGTCGGCCACGGCGTCACGCTGCTGCGGCTCACCCCGGCGTCGCTCGTGCTCGCCGACGCCGAGGGCACGCACTCGCTGCGCCCGCACATGTTCAGCGCCGCGCCGCCCGACCCGTTCCACGACTACGAGGCCCAGTGGCTGCGGCACCTGGAGAGCGACCACTCCGACGTCGTCGAGCAGCTCGCGAAGCACCTGCCGGCCTCGCTGCGCGGCGGCCGGATCCGCCCGCTCGGGCTCGACCGGTTCGGGCTGCGGCTGCGCGTCGAGTCCGACAGCGGCGACCACGACGTGCGGCTGGCGTTCTCGAAGTCCGTCGACAGCCCGGCGCAGCTCGCGTCGGAGCTGCGCCGGCTGGTCGGCTGCCCGTTCCTGCGCGGGCGGTCAGGCTAGTTCGGCCGGGAACCCGCCCTTCGCGATCGGCCCCCAGCTCTCGATCGTCACGCGGATGATGCTCTTGCCCTGCTTGACCATGGCCTCGCGGTATTCGTCCCAGTCCGGGTGTTCGCCGGAAATGGCGCGGAAGTACTCGACGAGCGGCTCGACCGAATCCGGGATGTCCAGCACCTCGGCGGTGCCGTTCAGCTGCACCCACTGGTCGTTCCACTCGTCGGACAGGATGCAGGCCGAAACCTTCGGGTTGCGCTTGACGTTCACGACCTTCGCGCGCTTCGGGTAGGTCGAGACGACCAGCCTGCCCTCGGCGTCGACGCCGCAGGTCACCGGCGAGAGCTGCGGGCCGCCGTCGGCCTTCGTGGTCAGCAGGATGGCGCGGTGGCGGGTCGACAGGAACTCGACCAGCGCGGCGCGGTCGACGGTTTCGTTGGTGGCGATGCTCCTCGGCATACCCCGAAGGTAGCGTGCGTCCATGACGTTCACCGCGCGATCGTGGCTGGCCCCGGCCCGGCCGTCGTTCCCGGAACCGGTCGACGACCCGCGCGAGCGCCGCGCGATCAAGCTCGAGCTGCTGATCGTCTTCGGGATCACGCTCGGCATGTCCGGCGTGCGCAGCCTGCTGTCCCTTGTGGACTCGCTGCTGCAGCCGGTGCCGCTGGCCCAGCAGCAGACCCAGCTGAACGTGCCGCAGGCCGCGGCGAGCCTGATCGACCTGCTCAAGCAGCTGCTGTCGGCGGCGCAGCTGGTCGGCTGGGGCGCGCTCGGGCTGTACCTGCTGTGGCGCGCGGGCGTCAAGGTCGCGCAGATCGGCCTGGACCGGCGGGCACCGGGCCGGGACGCGCTGCTGACCGTCGTGCTCGCCGCGCTGATCGGCATCCCGGGGCTGGCGCTGTACTTCATCTCGTACCACCTCGGGTTCAGCCTGGCCGTGCAACCGTCCACTTTGGGCGATACGTGGTGGCGGCCGATCTCGCTGACGCTCTCGGCGTTCGGCAACGCCTTCGCCGAGGAAGTCCTGGTCATCGGCTACCTGCTGACGCGGCTGCGGCAGCTCGGCGTCCGGGAGAACACCGCGGTGTTCGGCGCCGCCGTGCTGCGCGGGTCGTACCACCTGTACCAGGGCTTCGGCGGGTTCGTCGGGAACCTGATCATGGGGCTGGTGTTCGGACGGCTGTGGCAGAAGACCAACCGGCTGTGGCCGCTGGTCGCCGCCCACACGCTGTTCGACTTCGTGTCGTTCGTCGGATACTCGCTGCTCAAGGGGCACGTTTCCTGGCTCCCCTGACTAGGATCTGGGGGGTGATCGACGAAACGGCACCTCCCCGGGTGGACAGCGAAGTCGGACCCCTGCGCGCGGTGCTGCTGCACCGGCCCGGCAACGAGCTCAAAAGGCTGACGCCCCGCAACAACGACCAGCTCCTGTTCGACTCGATCCCGTGGGTCGACCGGGCCCAGGACGAGCACGACGCGTTCGCCGAGGTGCTGCGCGGCCGCGGGGTGAGCGTGCTGCTGCTGGCCGACGCCCTGCGGACGGCGCTGGAAGACGACCGGGCGCACGCGGCGGGCGTGCACGCGGCGGTCGACGACCGGCGGCTCGGCGGCGACCTGGCCGACTCGCTGCGTTCGCACCTCTCGGGCGTCGACGCGGCCGGGCTCGCCGAGGTGCTGATGGCCGGCATGACGTTCGAGGAGCTGCCGTCCGCGGAAGGCGCGTCGCTGGTGCGGATGATGAACCACCCGCACGACTTCGCCGTCGACCCGCTGCCGAACCTGCTGTTCACGCGCGACTCGTCGGTGTGGATCGCCGACCGGGTGGCGATTTCGTCCCTGAACATGCCCGCGCGCCGCCGCGAGACGGCGGTGCTCGACCTGATCTACGCCTACCACCCGCAGTTCCGCCACGCCGCCCGCGCGTACGGCGCCCATTCGGCGCCGATCGAGGGCGGCGACGTGATGCTGCTGGCCCCGGGCGTGCTCGCCATCGGCGTCGGTGAGCGGACGACGGCGGCCGGCGCGGAGTCCCTGGCCCGGTCGGTGTTCGCCGACGGCATCGCGCACACCGTGCTGGCGGTGCCGATCGAGCAGTCCCGCGCGACCATGCACCTGGACACGGTGTGCACGATGGTCGACGCGGACGCGGTGGTGATGTACCCGCTGGCCCGCGACTCGCTGACGGCGTTCACGCTGCGCCCGACCGGCGACGGCGGGGTGAAGGTGGCCGGCCCGGCGCCGTTCCTGGTGGCCGCGGCCGAAGCGATGGAAATCGACCGGCTGCGCGTCATCGACACCGGCCTCGACCCCGTGACGGCCGAACGCGAGCAATGGGACGACGGCAACAACACGCTCGCCCTGGCGCCGGGTGTCGTCGTCGGCTACGAGCGCAATGTCGAGACGAACGAACGGCTGGAGGCGGCCGGCATCGAGGTGCTGCCGATCGCGGGCTCCGAACTGGGCTCCGGCCGGGGCGGGCCGCGGTGCATGTCCTGCCCGGTCCGGCGTGATCCGCTGTGATGGGAAGCCTTCCCTAAATTGCCACGGCTTTTAGGGAAGGCTTACTTAAATTAGGCAGGTCTTCTTTAGGAATGGTAACCCTAATAGGGGCCAGATCACCAGTCCCGAGTGGAATTCCCGCCAATCTTGATCTATTCTGGTCTGCATGGCCCTCACCAAGAAGAAAGAGCCGCGCTCGAAGTTCTACGAACTGCTGCAGGCGCAGATCCACAACGAGTTCAACGCGTCCCAGCAGTACATCGCGCTCGCGGTGTGGTTCGACGCCGAGGACCTCCCGCAGCTGGCGAAGCACTTCTACAAGCAGTCCGTCGAGGAGCGCAACCACGCGATGGCGCTCGTGCAGTACATGCTCGACCGCGACCACCACGTCGAGATCCCCGGCACCGGGGAGGTGCGCAACGACTTCTCCGGCGTCACCGAGCTCATCGAGCTCGCGCTCGAGCAGGAGAAGGAGGTCGCCGTCGACATCTCCGCGATGGCGAAGGCCGCGCGCGCCGAAGAGGACTACATCAGCGAGCAGTTCATGCAGTGGTTCCTCAAGGAGCAGGTCGAAGAGATCTCGCAGATGAACACGCTGCTCAACGTCGTCAAGCGCGCGAACGGCAACCTGTTCGAGGTCGAGAACCACCTGCACCGCGAGTCCGTCGGCGACGGCGGCGCCGACTCGCAGATGCCGCCGGTGGCCGGCGGGGCGCTGTAACCGACTAATGGGAAAACCCGGGCTCTCCCCCTGTGGACAGCCCGGGTTTCCGCATGCGCCCGGCCCTCAGCCGGCGCAGTCCTGGGCGCGGCTCGAAAGGCTCGTCTGCACGACTCCGGTCTCGCCGAGCCGGAAGCGGTATTCGGCGGCGGTGCCGGCCGGGGCGACGACGTCGCCGGACTCCTCCTTGGCCGCCGGGTAGGCGGCGAGGATCTGGTCCTTGGTGGCGCCGGCGCCGATGCCTTCGGCGGTGTGCGCGGCCACGTCCGGGGTGACGACGACCAGCCCGGCCGCCTTCGAAATGACGACGCTCGCGGCCACCGGTACCCCGCTGCCCTGTGCCTTGTAGACGGTGCAGCTCGCGCCGGCCTGCGGGTCGCTGAGCGTCACGGCCAGCGCCGTCACGTCGGCCTCGGACATGCCGAGCTTGAGCTGGCCGAAGCCGTCGGCCGCGAGCAGCGGCCCGGTGGCCACACCGGGGAGCGTGGACGGCCGCGGGGTCGACGGCGGCCGCGGCGGCCGCGACGTCGACGCGCCCGGCGGCGCGGAAGCCTGGATGCTCTGGGTGCCGGTCGGCCCGGGCGGCGACGGCTCCGGCGACCGGCCCGCCGTGAGGTTCTCCGGCGGCTTGCCGCTGGTTCCGGTTCCGTCGGCGGACATCACCGCGGTGCCGTCCTCGGCGTGGAACCGGATCATGGTCAGCCCGCCCGAGACGGCGACCACGGCGGCCGCAACCCCGGCCACGGCCTGCACGACGTGCCGGCGACGGCGACGCCGTCGCGCCCCGGTGACGATGACCGTCCCGGCGTCCGGCGGCGGAGGCAGGTCCAGCCGCTCGTCGGCGAACAGGGCGCGCAGCCGCTGCTCCAGTTCGTCCTCGGAGATGTTCAACCCGCACCACTCCCTTCGCCTTCGCCGTCGACCGACTTCAGCTTCATCCGCAGCGACGCGATCGCCTTGCTGGCCTGGCTCTTGACGGTGCCCTGGGTGACCCCGAGGGCGCCGGCGATCTCCGCTTCCGAGAGACCTTCGTAGTAACGCAGGACCATGACGGCCCGTTGCCTCGGCGGCAGCGTCCGTAACGCACGCCACAGCGGCTCGTGCTCGAACGGGTCGGACGGCACGTGCGGGCTGGTGTCCGGCAGGTCCGCGACGAGGTTCTCCCGGCGCGTCCGCCGCCAGCGGCTCACGTGCGCGTTCGCCATCGACCGGCGGACGTAGGCCAGCGGGTCGCCGGTCTTCTCGTGGACGTACGTCCAGCGCGAGCCGATCTTCTCCAGCACGGTCTGCACCAGGTCCGCCGCGTCGTGCGGGTTACCGGTGAGCGCGTGGCCGTACCGCAGCAAGCCGGGCAGAGTCGCCTGCACGAAGTCGCCGAAGTCGACGAACTCGCCAGCCAACGTCGCGGCCCTCCCTCGGCCTGCGCTGGTCACCCAGGTATCTCCCCCGGTGAAGACGGGTGCCGCAGCGGTCACCGTATCGCCTCCCATCGGGGTCGGGTAGCCAGAAGCCGAGTCGCTTTCCTCCCCAACACGCATCACAGCCCCCTCAGGTTGCCCGCGTTCCCGGCCGAATTCCTTCTGGGTCGGCCGGGCGATGATCTGCCCACGTCAGCGGTGGGCGAGCGAGTCGGGCAGGCGGAAACCGCCGCCCTCGGACTCGCGGAATTCGTGCACGCCGACGACCGCCGCGCGCGGGATCGGGCCGTAGACGTGCGGGAACCAGATCCCCTCCGGGTGCGGCGGCAGCCCGTCCTCCCAGCGGACCGGCGCGTCGACCTTCGCCGGGTCGATTTCGAGCAGCACCAGATCGGTCCGGCCCCGGAACCGGATGTTGGCCGGCAGGTTCACCGTGCCGAAGTCGGAACAGTGGATGAACCCGACTTCGTCCAGGGACGGATCCCGATACTCGCCGTCTTCCCCCACTTCGGCCCAGTCGGCCGCCCCGCAGATGTGAAGTATCACGCAGAGAATCGTCCCACCGGCGCGCTGCACCGGCGGTGTCTCTTCCGCCACATAGTGCCTGGTTGAACGCTCACCGAAGGGTGGAGGACCACCGGTTCGTACCGATGGTCCGGCACCTGCCGACGACGGTCAGCGCAGGGTCAGCTGCCGGCCGACGAGGCCGTCCCGCGCCCGCCGCTCGGCCGCGTTCAGGGGCTCGTCGTCGAGCGACTTCAACGCCGTCTCGAGCCGGGCGCCCAGGGCGTCCTTGGCCTCGGCCCACTCGCGGGCGTGGGCCTCGGGGTCGAGGTCCCAGACCGGGACGAGCAGGCCGTGCGCCCGGAACGAGCCCGCGTAGCGCGAGCCCTCGCCGAGGCCGAGCTCGCCGGCCGCGGACAGCCGGGCGAGGGCCTGGAGCAGCAGGTTCTCCGGCTCCGGCCGGACCCAGCGCAGGTGCGCCTTCTCGCCGGCGAGGACCCAGTAGGCACCCGAGCCGAGCCGTTCGGTGGGCATGATCGCCGCGTTCGCGCGCTCGAGCGACACGGCGACGTCACCGGTCGCGTCGGCGTCCTCGGGCAGCCACCAGCCGAAGTCCGTGTGCAGCGTGACGTCGAGTTCGGCACCCGGCGCCAGCAGGTCCTGCAGCCGGGCGTGCTCGTCGGCCGCGGGCGGGGTGGTGGTGTCCGGCACGCCGAGGACGTCACCCTCCTTGGCGTCCAGCAGCCACTTCAGCGAGCGGCCGAGGTCCCGGCTGATGTCGGACGAGCGGGTCTGCACCTGCAGGCCGAGGTAGCGCCGGCCGTCCGAGCGGACGAACGCGGCGGCCGCCATGGGCAGCACGGTCCCGAGGGTGACGTCACCACCGTCGGCGAGGGTGAGCTGGGCCGTCGCGGACGGCACGAACTCGCGCAGCGCGATCAGCTCGGGCTCCGCCGCCAGCCCCTCGAACGGCTGGCCGACGAAGACGTCGCGCACCTTCGGCTTGCGGTCCGACGCCTGCTTGGGACCCTTCTTGCGCGCGCCCTTGCCCACTGCTGCCTCCTCTGGCTCGGCTTCAGACGCTATCGAAGGGTTAGTCTCGCGACGTGTTCGACCCCCGCGATCCCGCCTTCCTCGAAGACCCGTACCCGGCGTTCGCTTCGCTGCGAGCGCAGGGCGAAGTCCATTTCCACGAAGGGCTCGGCCTCGCCATCGCGGTGTCGCACGCCGCGTCTTCGGCCGTGCTGCGCCACCGCGGCCTGGGCCGGATCTGGCAGGACGCCCAGCCGCTCGAGCGGTTCGCCTCGTTCAACCTGCTGCACCGCAACTCGCTCCTGGAGAACGAGCCGCCGGCCCACACGCGGCTCCGGCGCCTGATCGCGGGCGCGTTCGGCCGCGGCCACGTGCAACGGCTGCGCCCGATGGTCGCCGAGCTCGCCGCCCGCATGGTCGACGACCTGGCCGCCGCCATCGCCGCCGACGGCAGTGCCGACCTGCTGGAGCACCTCGCCCAGCCACTGCCGGTCGCGGTGATCGCCGAGCTGCTGGGCGTCCCCGGCACCGACGGGCCGAGGATGGTCCAGCTGTCCAACGCCATCGTGAAGATGTACGAGTACGACCTCCCCGAGGAGGGACGCGACGCGGCCGAGCGTGCGGCGGCCGAGTTCGTCTCGTACGTCCGTTCGGTGGCTTCGGCCCGCGCGGACGCTTTGGGCGACGACATCATCAGCGACCTGTTGCGCAGCGAGCTGACGCCCGACGAGCTGGTGGCCACCGCGGTCCTGCTGCTGATGGCCGGCCACGAGGCGACGGTCAACGTGCTCGGCAACGGCATCACGGCCCTGCTCACCCACCGGGACCAGTGGGAGCGCCTGCTGGCCTCACCTGCCCTTCTGGATTCGTGCGTCGAGGAACTGATCCGGTTCGACGCGCCCCTGCAGCTGTTCGAGCGGACGGCGACCGAGGACGTGTCGATCGGCGGGTATGTCGTGTCCCGCGGCGAGAAGATCGGCGCGCTGCTGGGTGCCGCGGCCCGCGACCCGGAGGTGTTCGACGAGCCGGACCGCCTGGACATCGGCCGGACGCCGAACGCCCACCTCGGGTTCGGCCTCGGGATCCACTACTGCGTGGGTGCTCCTCTCGCTCGGGTGGAGATCGCCGCTGCGCTGAGTGCGCTGACGGAGAAGTTGCCGGGGTTGCGGTTGGTCGGGACGCCGCCGCGGCGGCCGGAGTTCGTGATTCGGGGGTTGCGGGAGCTCCGGGTTACCGCTTGATGGGGGTGGCTGGTCCGGGTGGTGCGTGATCCGGGGCGGATCTCGCGTGATTGGGGAGGCATCACGCGTGATTGGAGGGTCATCACGCGTGATTGGGGGGACGACACGGGGTTCATGGGGTTACTCCGGTGAAGAGGTCGGTTTCGAGGGGGATGGTGGGGGCCGGGTGGGCGAGGTGGTAGTCCTCGTGGGGCCAGGCCTGGCGTTCGATTTCTCGTGAGTGGGCGAAAAACGGGTGGGCTGGGTCCACTTGGGTTTCGTGGGCGAGGAGGGCTCGGTCTCGGGTGGCGAAGTGGGCCTCGCAGCGGATTTGGGTGGTGACCGGGAATTTGTCGGGTGGGAGCTCGCTGAGGACCTCGGACATGGACGACTCGAGGCCGGCGGCGAGGGTGGCGTCGTGGATGGCCTGGAACCAGGCGCGGCTCAGGGTTGCTTGGTAGTACAGCTTTTGGGGGCGCCACGGTGCGCCGGTGCCGGGATAGCGGGTGGGGTCGGCGGCTGCGGTGAAGGCCTCGACCGTCACCTCGTGGGTGCGGATGTGGTCGGGGTGGGGGTAGCCGCCCGTTTCGTCGTAGGTGATCACCACGTGGGGGCGGAACTCGCGGATCAACGCCACCAGTGGTGTCGCTGCGTCGGATAGGGGGAGGGCCGCGAAACAGTCGTCGGGCAGTGGCTCGCCGGGGCCGGGTGGGCCGGAGTCGATGAGGCCGAGGAAGCGGTGGCGGACGCCCAGGATCTCGGCGGCCGCAGCCATCTCGCGGCGGCGGATCGCCGGGAGGTCCGCCCAGGTCTCGGCCTTGTCGAGGGCTGGGTTCAGGACGTCGCCGCGTTCGCCGCCGGTGCAGGTGGCGACCAGGACGTCGACGCCTTCGGCTGCGTAGCGGGCCAGGGTGGCTGCGCCCTTGCTGGACTCGTCGTCGGGGTGGGCGTGGACGCTCAGGAGGCGGAAGGTCATCGGGGGTTCCTTGGGGGATGAAGATTCTGGGGCGTGGTGCTCGGGATGCCGGGGGTCATCGGGGGTTCCTTTGGGGGAAGAGCAGGGGCGGGGATCAAGGTCAGGGCCGTGAGCGCGAGTGCCCACGTGAAGGTGGTGGCGAAGGCCGACGGGGTTGGGGCGGGGGTGGCTGTCAGTTCGTGGTGGAGGATTGCGGCCAGGAGGGCCGTGCCCAGGGAGCCGCCGATGCGGTTGATCACGTTGAAGGCGCTCGCCGCCCGGGGGATTTGGGACCGCTGCAGGGAGCCGTACAGCGTTGTCATGCCCGGGGCCGTTGCCGCGCCCAGGCCGGCTCCGCGGATCAGCAGGGACACCAACAGCAGGGTGCTATCGGAGGCCGCGGTGAGGCGGGTGAACGCCAGCGTTCCCAGGAGGGACAGGGCGATTCCGGCCAGCATCATGCGGCGGGGGCCGAAGCGGGCCAGTAACCGGCCGCCGGCCAGCATCACCGCTGCCGAGCCGAGGGCTTGGGGTGTCAAGAGCAGGCCCGCCCGTAGTGCGCTCGCGTGCTCGACCTGCTCGAAGTACAGCGGAAGCAGCAGCATCGAGCTGTACAGCGACGCTCCCAGCAGGAACGTGCTTGCGCTCGCCACCGCGAACCCCCGGTTTCGGAACAACGCCAGGTCCAGCACCGGTGACGTCGCTCGGGATGCGTGGATGCCGTACGCCAGCAGCAGGGCGGCCCCGGCCACCCAAGCCACCGCCACTCCCTCGGCCAAGCCGTAGACGAACGCTCCGAGCCCGGGTGAGAGCAACGCGATGCCGCGGATGTCCAACGGGGCGTGCGGGCCGTCCGGGGCCGGTGCCGGGAGGAGGCGGCGGGCGAAGAGGAACGTGGCCGCGCCCAGCGGGACGATCGCGAAGAACATCCAGCGCCAGCCGAAGTCCGCCACCAGGGCGCCGCCGAGCATCGGGCCCAGGACCGGGGCCACCGTTGCCGGGAGGGTGATCACGCCGATCATCCGGCCCAGGGCCGGACCCGCCGCCTGGGCGAACACCGCCTGCCCGACCGGCTGCATCAGCCCGCCGCCCAGGCCGTGGAGCACCCGGAAGGCCACCAGCGCCGGCGCGGACCAGGCGAAGCCGCACAGCAGCGTGCCCGCGGTGAAGATAGCGACCGCCGTCAGCCAGACCGCGCGGCCGCCGAAACGGTCGGTCAGCCAGCCGGACAGCGGGATGGCCATCGAGGCCGCGAGCAAGTACGCGCTCGCCACCCACTGCACCGTGGTCAGCGGGCTGTCCAGGTCACGGGCGATCGAGCCGATCCCGACCGTCACGATCGTTGCGTCGAGGATCGACAGCACCGCGCCCATGATCAGGACGCCGCCCAGCCGCCACAGCGCCGCATCGGGCCGTACCGCCGTTGTCATGCTCACCCCCGGTTGATTGGGTCGGACCTCAGATTAGGTCGGACCTACTCAGTGGGTCAAGCACAAACTTGGGTTCGACCCAGTAGAGTGAGGCCATGAGTGAGGGACTCCGCGACCGGAAGAAGCGCGAGACCAGGAAGACCATCTCCGACGTGGCCACGCGCCTGTTCATCCGCAACGGCTTCGAGGACGTGACGATCGCGGACATCGCCGCCGAGGCGCGGGTCGCCAAGATGACCGTGACGAACCACTTCCCGCGCAAGGAAGACCTGGTCTTCGACATCCGCGCCGACTTCGTGTCCTGGCCCGCCGCCCTGATCCGCGACAGCGTCTTCCACGACACGCGCGAGCTCTACTTCGAAGCGCTGGGTGCCGAACACGCGCTGGTCGGCTTCTCCGGCCCCGGCTTCGTGCGGATGATCAAAGACAGCCCGATCTTGACGAACGCGCTGCACGAGATGCACCGCGAGCGCGAGACGGCGCTCGCCGACCTGCTCGTCCGGCGGCACCCCGAGGAAGACCTCGAGCCGACGCTCGCCGCGGCGCACCTCGCCACCGTCCTGCGCGTGCTCTTCCAGGAGGTCTTCGACCGGACCCTCGAGAACGAAAAGGCGATCGTCGGCGAGCTCTGGCCGATCGCGGAACAGGCCTTCGACCGGCTGGAACCGGCCTACGGCCGCTACTAACGAGCGGCGCCGGCCGGCCGCGAAGACCGCAGCTCCGGCTCGGGCGCACCCCGCACCTTCAGCACGCGCAGCTCGCGCACGGCCAGGGCCTCCGACGGCGCCAGCAGCGCGGAGAACCGCCGCACCACCAAGGCCGTCATCACCGCCAGCGCGGCCGCCGAAAGGTCGGTCAGCGCGACCAGGACGACGCTGTCGGCCATCGACTGCACGTCGTCGCGGAAGCGCCAGGCGATCGACACGCCGAGCAGGATCCAGTTCAGCAGCCAGGCGCCCCACCAGCCGAGCACCTGGCGCGACGGCTTCGGGCGGGCGTCCCGCGAGCGGCCCAGCACCGCGTGTTCCAGCTCGCCGACGACCGACAGCGCCAGCGGCAGGTTCGCCACCGGGACGAGGACGCCGACCAGCACCTGCCACACCGGCCGCGGCGGGGCGTCACCCGACACGTCCGCCGCCGCCTGGCGGGCGACCAGCAGCCACCAGAGCGACAGCCCGGCGGGCAGCAGCGCGAGGATCGAGGCGAGCAGGCCGGCGGTGAGCACGAAGCCGTCGGAGAAGGCCACCACCGAGCGGGACAGCGCGGATTCGCGGCCCTGGACGAGCAGCACGTACCGCCAGATTTCCGCACTCGCGGCGGCCAGCGCGAGCACCGCGAACGCGAACAGGACGACGACCAGGCTGCGGCTGAGCACCGGCACCCGGTCGATCGGGCGGATCTCGTCGGAGGCCGTGCCGGGGACCGTCGTCGGGCGCCGCCAGACCAGGTTCGGGAACCCCCAGCGCGGCGGGACCGGGTACGACGGCGGGCCGAGGTACGGCTCGGGCGCGACGACGCGGCGGCGCGGCCACGCACCGGGCGGCGGGGTCGCCACCCAGCGCAGCTTCGGCCGGTGCGCCGGACGGCGGTGGTAGGGGTACGGCTCCGGCTGGGCGGCCAGCGTCCGGCCCTGCAGCTGCTGGGTGGACGGCGGCGGCACCTGACGCGGCCAGTACCCGGGCGGGTACGGCTGCCCGGCGGGAGGCTGCCCCGGGTGCAAGGCTAGATCACTTCGGGTTCGATGCCGGGGTGCTCGCCGACCATCGGGCGGCCTTCGCGCTGCCACGCGCCCATGCCGCCGGCGACGTTCACCGCGTCCCAGCCGCTCTGGTTCAGCCAGGCCGCCGCCCGCGCGGACCGGCCGCCGCTGCGGCAGATCACGTGGATCGGCTGGTCATCGGGCAGATCGGCCAGTTCACCGACGCGGGCGGGCAGCTCCCCCATCGGGATGTGCACCGCGCCGGGCGCGTGCCCGGCGGCCCACTCGTCGTCTTCGCGGACGTCGAGCAGCACGAGGCCGTCTTGGGGCAGATCGCGGACCTCGGCGGTCGGCAGTTCAGCAGGGCTCACCACGATTCCTATGCTGCCATGCGCAGGCGTTGCCCGCGCGTGAGGTCACGACACCGGCCGGGCCGAACCGGGCATCACGCGTGATTGAAGGGTCGACACGCGTGATCAGGAGGTCGACACGCGTGATTGGGGGGTCGACACGGGTTATTTGCGGTGCCGGCCGCGGCCGGTGACCCGGGCCTTCTCCTCGGCCTGGCCGAACCGGGCGACGGCCCGGTCCCGCATGAAGCCGAGCGGGTCCGGCGCGTGCAGCCGCAGCATGATGTCGTGGACGTGCTCCGGACGGCCGTAGCCGGTGACGCGGCTGACCAGGTACGTCGTCACGAAGGCGACCGGGACGGTGATCAGCGCGGGCTGGTTGACGAACCAGGGCGCCCAGCCGCCGGTGTAGCCGCTCACGACGTTGACCACCAGCGCGGCCAGCACCAGGCCGCCGCCGACGAACATCCCGGCCAGCGCGCCCGGCCAGGACAGCTTGCGCCACCAGATGCCCAGCACCAGCAGCGGGCTGAAGGTCGACGCGGCGAGCGCGAACGTCAGCCCGATCGACAGCGAGATGTCCTCCGGCCGCAGCACGACCGCCAGCGCGATCGGGCACAGCGCGACCAGCGCGGCCGCCACGCGGAAGTCCCGCACCCGGCCGGGCAGCAGGTCGGTCGACACGACCCCGGCGACGCTCACCAGCAGCCCGGACGTGCTCGACAGGAACGCCGAGAAGGCGCCGGCCGCGGTGACCGCGCCGAGGATCTGGCCGCCGACGCCCGGCAGGATCGCCGAGGGCAGCTGCAGGATCGCCGCGTCCGCCTGGCCGGTCACCAGCAGTTCGGGGACGTACATCCGCGACAGCGCGCCCAGCAGCGTCGGGAACAGGTAGAACAGGCCCAGCAGCAGCAGGACGTGCACGGTCGTGCGGCGCGCGGCCTTGCCGTCGGGGTTGGTGTAGAAGCGGACCAGCACGTGCGGCAGGCCCATGGTGCCGAGGAAGGTCGCGAACATCAGCGAGTACGTCTGGAGCAGGTCGGTGAGGCTGCCGGAGCCCGGGTGCAGCCAGTCCGCGTTGTCCGCGCTCGCGTCGCTGACCACCGGGACCGGGGTGCCGGCCATGAACTTCAGCTTGGTGCCCTCGGAAACCGTGTGGGGCGCCAGCGGTGTCCAGTGCGTCGGCCCGGCGGCCGGGCCGTTGTCGGTCCGGCCGTAGGCGTAGAGGTAGGTGTCCGACGTGACGTGCAGCGTGACGTCGGTCTGCACGTCGACCGTGGTGTCGCTGACGAACACCGGCGGGGCGGGCGCGCCGAGCGGGCGGAACCCGTCCGGGCTGCCGCCGGTGAAGAACACCATGCAGAGCACGAACGCGGGCACCGAGATGGCGAACAGCTTGATCCAGTACTGCAGTGCCTGCACCACGGTGATCGCCCGCATGCCGCCGGAGATCACGTTGAACGCCACGAGGACCATCACCGCGATGGCGCCCGACCACACCGGCACCGGGAGGATCGTCGCCAGCGTCAGCCCGGCGCCCTGCAGCTGCGGGACCATGTAGAGGACGCCGATGAACACGACGAACGCCGTGGAGAACCGGCGCAGGCCCTGCGAACCGAGCCGCATTTCGACGAAGTCGGGCAGCGTGTAGGCCCCCGAGCGGCGCAGGGGCGCGGCCACGAACAGCATCAGCGCCAGGTACCCCGCGGTGAACCCGATCGGGAACCACAACGCGTCGGCGCCGTCCTTCAGCACGATTCCGGCGATGCCGAGGAACGAAGCCGCGGAGAGGTACTCGCCGGAGATCGCGGCGGCGTTGCGGCGGGACCGCACGGTGCGCCGCGCGACCAGGAAGTCGTGCGTGCTCGTCGCCGACCGCGAGGAGCGGTGACCGAGGTAGGGCGTCACCACGGCGACCAGCACGATGCCGGTCAAGGCCCACGGGTTCAACTGCACGGGAGGAATCCTCGCACGAGTCAGTGCGAAACTAGTTTTCGATCATGTCCACGAACGCGCGTTCGTTGCGTTCGGCGAGCCGGTTGTACCAGATTCCGACGCCGAACAGGAATGGGAACGGCAGCACGCCGAGAATCAGCCAGGCCACCGGGATGCCGAGCAGGCTGGCCCGCGAGAACCCGGGCACCAGGTAGAACAGCACGGGCAGCGAGCCGAAGACGCCGAGGACGAGCAGGGCGAGCAACAGCGCCGTCCGCAGCTGCACCTTCACCAGGTGGTCGCGGACGAGCAGCTTCCCCCAGCTCGTCTGCTCCTCCAGCTCGACCCGGGCGCGCAGGGTGCCGGCGCCGCGGCGCGGGTCGTTGAGGATCACCCGCTCGCGCTTGGGTTTCGCGTGGTGTTCCGGCTTCGGCGGCGGCTCGTTCGCCGGCGCCGGCGGCAGGTGTTCGACGACGGCCCGGTCGGCCGGCTGCGGCAGCGGCCGCGGGCCGCGCCTGCCGAGGGTCGGATCCGGTTCGCGGACGCCGTTCGCGCGGCGCTCGTAGAAGTCGTCGGTCATGGCCGGTCCTCAGGCTCAGCCGTTCCGGCCCGAACCGACCAGCCGGTCCTTCAGCGCGCGCGTGTGCCGCCGGCTCACCGGCAGCACCTTCTCCTCGTTGCCGATGACGACCTGGTAGCCGCCCTGGCCCATGCGCAGCTCGGTGATCAGCGGGAGGGCGACCAGGAACGACCGGTGGATGCGGACGAACCCGGCCTTCTCCCAGCGCTCTTCGAGCTGGGCCAGCGGGATGCGGACCAGGTGGCTGCCTTCGGTGGTGAACAGCCGCGCGTAGTCGCCCTGCGCTTCGACCCAGCGGACCGAGGAACGCGGGATGAGCTTGGTGGTGCCGGCCAGCTCGACCGGGATGACCTCGTCGTCGTTCTTGACCGGCTCGCCGCCCAGCGCACCGGGCGGGGGCGCCGCGGCGGCGGCCAGCTTGTCCAGCACGCGGGTGATCGCGCGGTCGAGGCGATCCTGCTGGTACGGCTTGAGCACGTAGTCCAGGGCGCCGAGGTCGAAGGCGTTGACCGCTTCCTCGGCGTGCCCGGTGACGAACACCAGCGCGGGCGAGGGCCGCAGCGCGGCGAACACGCGCGACATCTCCATGCCGGACAGCCCGGGCATGTCGATGTCGGCGAAGACGGCGTCGACGATCGGCAGGCCGCGGTCCTTGCGTTCGCGTAGCCTCGGGTCGTCGGTGGACAGCAACCGCAGCGCCTCGGAGGCGTCGATCGCCGGGAACACCTTCGCCACGTGCGGGCTGTTGCGCAGGCAGTGGACGAGTTCGTCAAGACCGTTCGGCTCGTCGTCCACGGCCAGGACCACGAGCTTCCGGGTGTCATCGTGAGCACTCACAGTGAAACGCATCCTGCCCATTGCCGAGTGCAATGTCCAGCCCCCGTCCGCCTGAAGTGAGAGGGCCCGCGGCCGGGCCGCGGGCCCTTCCTCTCAATGCACGAAGGTGAACCAGTTCAGGTTCACGAAATCCGCGGGCTGGCCGCTGCTGAACGTCACGTAGACGTTGTGCACACCGGTCACCGCGCTGATGTTCGCCGGGACGGTCCGCCAGCTCTGCCAGCCGCCGGTGTTCCCCACCGCGAAGCTGCCGATGGGCGCGTTGGACCGGCTGTCGAGGCGCACCTCGACGAGCCCGCTGACGCCCGACGCCGCGCCGGACGCGACGCGGGCCTGGAAGTTCGTCGCCGCGCTGCTGCCGAAGTCGACGTTCGGGTAGAGGACCCAGTCGCCGTTGGCCACCGCGCCGATGTTCTGCCCGCCGCCGGTGTCCGTGGTGGTCTCGGTGATCACGCCGGACTGCTGGCCGAACGACTCGGCTTGGATGGTGCTGTACGCGCTGCTCCCGCCGCTGGGCGGAGTCGTCGTGGTCGGCGGGGTCGTCGTGCCGCCCCCGCCGCCGCGGGTGGTCACCGTGACGTAGTCGACGACCATCGGGCGGCCGGGCACGATCCCCGGCCCCGGCGTGGTCGTGCCGGAGTTGTTGTTCGGGAACGCGCCGCCGATCGCGACGTTCAGCAGCACGAAGTAGCCCTGGTGGGTGGTCATGTTCGCCCACGTCGTCGCGTCGAGCTGGTTCTGGCTCACGGAGTGGAACTGCTGCCCGTCGACGAACCAGCGCAGGACCTGCGGGCTGCTGCTCGCGTCCCATTCGAAGCGGTAGGTGTGGAAGGCCGACTGGCAGCTGCTGCCGGGGCAGGCCCGGTTGTTCGGCAGGCCGGTGGTCTCGTTGCACGGGCCGCCCGGGTTGACGCCGCAGTGCAGGACGCCCCAGACGGAGTTGATCCCGTTGACGTTCTCCATGATGTCGAACTCGCCGATGGCGGGCCAGTTCCAGTAGTTGCCGCGGTACGGGCCGCCGAGCGCCCAGAAGGCGGGCCAGTAGCCGAGCGCGGCCGCGCCGGTGACGTTCGGCATCTGGATCCGGCTTTCGATCCGCATGACGCCGCCGGCCGGCGGCTTGAAGTCGGTGCGCTGGGTTTCGATGCGGGCCGACGTCCAGTTGCCCGAGCCGTCGCGCAACGGCGTGATGCGGAGGTTGCCGGCGCCGTCCTGGGAGAGGTTGCTGGTGCTGGCCGTGTAGTTCTGGATCTCGCCGGTGCCCCAGTTGCCGGGGCCGCCCGGGTAGCCGTGGCCGGTGTCGATGATCCAGTTCGCGCTGCTGGGGAGGGTTCCGGAGCCGCCGGTGAAGTCGTCGGCGAAGACGGTGGTCCAGCCCGACTCGGGCGGTGGGATGGACGCCGCGGCGGGGAGGGTGAGGGGGACGGTGATGAGTGCGGCGCCGAGCACCGCGCCGAGGGCGAGTCTGCGGGAGTGGGGCATCGGGTACGACCTCCTTGTCGACCGGATTTGTTGCCGTTCACAACAAAGCCCGTCGACAAGGAGACCTGACGACTTGCGGTGGTTCCAGAGGCGTTACCGGGGTTGGGTGATCTGGGTCACAAAGTCTGCCCGGAAATACCCGAATCGGACATCGGGCTAGTCGGTCTCCTTGGGGTGCCCAGTGCTCGCCAGAACCACCCAGACGATCCGCTTAACAGGGTCGGGACAGTACCAGATCCGGCCGCCGGCCGTGACTTCGTACTGCCATTGGTCGAGCACTCGGCCGCCGACCTCGCGGGTGGCGAAAGCGCCTTTCAGCTTGTGCTGACGTGCCGGGTTCTCCGGCGCCACAGGCCGCTCGGTCAGCACGATCCACGCTTCCCAGGTGTTGGCTTTCGCACCCTGACAAAGAGCCTCCCAGCCCTTTGCCGCTTCGGAGGTCGCGAAGCGCGCTTCCCAGCCACCGGGACGCGCCGGAGGCGCGACACGATCGCCACGTTTGGCCGGCATCGATCAGGCGTCCACAGGTCCCGGCACCGGACCGAAGTCTTCGTCGATCGGGCCGATGAGCTTGCCACTGAGTCTCGGGTCGGCGTGAATAGCTGCAGTGCTGCGCCATTCGGTGATCGTCTGCGCCAGAACCGACCACTGCCCCAGCTCCGCGGAAGCCTGGAAGGAGCGCGCGAAGTCCCGGACGAACTGAGCCTGCTCAGCCTCCGGCAGGACGTCCACCCACGGAAACTCATCGAGGAGCGCGCTCGCCGCGACGTCATGCGGCAGATGAGCCAGCACGTTGCGCAGCGCCCGCGCCGCCACGATGGAACCTTCCGAAGCCGAACTCGCCCGATCTTCCCTCGTCAGCAACAGGGCAGCGCCGTCGCGGCGACGAACCCGGACGTCGCCCTCGTCAGCAAGGGCAGCGACGCTCTTGGGGTCGCGCTGCAACTCGCTCCATTGCACCTCGGTGGTGGCCATGTGCCAATTCTGAACTTTTTCAGAAGTCTTGGCAAGTCGCCCCTCAGAGGCCGAAGCGGGACCAAGCGGCCTTCTGGGTCACCGCGTCCAGGACCGCCGATGCGGCCGCCGGTGCGCCGATGCCGAGGCGGGCCAGGAGGGGCTTCTTCGGCTCGGCCACCGAGATCTCGGCGTCCGGGTAGCGCTCGGTGATCACTTGGCGGAGGCTGCCGAGGCCGTCGGCCAGGCCAAGCTCGACCGCCTTCGCGCCGAGCCAGACGTCGCCGGTGAACAGGTCCTCCGCGTCCGTCAGGCGGTCGCCGCGGCGTTCCTTGACCCAGTTCACGAACAGCTCGTGGAGCTGGGTGTGCATCTTCTTCAGCCACTCGACGTCTTCGGGCTTCTCCGGCGAGAACGGGTCGAGCCGCGACTTGTTCGCGCCCGCCGTGTGCAGCCGACGCTCGATCCCGAAGCGCTCCAGCAGCCCCGTGAAGCCGAAGCCGCCGCTGATCACGCCGATCGAGCCGACCATCGACGTGCGGTGGGCGTAGATCTCGTCGGCCGCGCAGGCCAGCCAGTAACCGCCCGACGCCGCGACGTCCTCGCAGAACGCCAGGACCGGCACGTTCTTCTCGTCGGCCAGCTGGCGGATCCGCTCCGCGACCAGGCCCGACTGCGTCGGCGCGCCACCCGGGGAGTTGATCAGCAGCGCGACCGCCTTCAGCCGCTCGTGGCCGAACGCCCTGGTCAGGGCCGATTCGACGGCGGCGAGGTTGATCGCGCCCCTGGCCAGCGGGGACGGCGACGGCGTGATCACGCCGTGCAGCTTCACCACGGCCACGACGTCCTTGCGCTCGACCCGGTCGGCGAGCACCGGGATGCGCGAAGCCAATTTGTCCGTAACGCTCATGCAGCCAGGCTAACCTTGTTCAGCCCATGGGGAGGATGCCCGACCGCGTGCCGTTGACACCGTTCACCTCGGCGCCGTTGAGCTGGGCGGGGCCGCCCTGGGCGGGGACGTCGGCCTCGGCGTCCGAGCTGTAGTCCGGCATGTTCGGGCGGACGCCCGGGACGAACTTCGGCACCCGGAGCGTCACCTTCATGCCGGCGCCGGGCGCGGTCTCGACCATCACCGCGTAGTCACTGCCGAAGACCTGCTGCATGCGCTGGTTGATGTTGCCGAGCCCGACGTGCGCGCCGGTGCGGTGGGCGCTCTTGAGGTCGTTGAGCCGCCGCGGGTCCATGCCGATGCCGTCGTCCTCGACGCTGATCAGCGCCTCGGTGCCGTAGTCCTGCGCGATCACCGTGACGCAGCCGCCGCTGGGCTTGCTGGCCAGCCCGTGCTTGACCGCGTTTTCCACCAGCGGCTGGATGATCAGGAACGGCACGACGACGCTGAGCACCTCGGGCGCGATCTTCATCCGCACCTCGAGCCGGCCGCCGAAGCGGGCGTTCTCGATGGTCAGGTAGCGGTCGATGTTGCGCAGCTCCTCGGCGAGCGAGGTGAACATGCCCGACGTCCGGAACGAGTAACGCGTGAAGTCGGCGAAGTCCTGAAGCAGCTCTCGCGCCTCTTCGGGGTCCGTGCGGATCAGCGCGGAGATCGTGTTCAGCGCGTTGTAGACGAAGTGCGGCGAAATCTGCGCCCGCAGCGCCTTGATCTCGGCCTGCTGGAGCTGGTGCTTGGACTCGTCGAGCCGGGCCAGCTCGAACTGGGTGCAGACGAACTGGGCGACGGCGTCGGCCATCTGCACCAGCCGGCCGCGGGTCCGGCCGACGACGATCAGCGCCGCCTCCGTCTCGCCCTCCACCAGCAGCGGCACGATGACCGCGGTCTTCATCCGGCAGGTGCCGCGGTGGTTGCACGGCATCCGGTCGTGCGCGACCACCTCGCGGCGGTGCTTGCGGATGGCCGCCCCGATCGCCTCGACCAGGTCGACGTAGTGCTCGTTCGCCTCGCCGTCCCAGGACAGCAGTGTGCCTTCGCTGTCGGTGATGCCGACGGCGACGCAGTCGAGCATCTGCAGCAGCTGGGTGGTGATCTTGTCGGCGGCGTCCTCGTCCAGGCCGGAGCGCAGGTTCGGCGCCGCCTTCGACATCCGGTGCACCGCCTGCAGCATGGCGTCCTCGACCTCGCTGCCCGGTTTGCGCAGTTTCACGACCAGGACGATCACCGTGACGCCGAGCAGCGCCACAAGACCCCACGGGACGATCTGCGCAAGCGGGAACCCGGACACGGCGTCCATGCTCTGCGCTCGAACGACCGGGTGCAAGGCCTGATCCCACTTTCTGTCCAACTGCGCTGACCGAGGGTGGAGAAGACCCTACCGAGCGTCCGGAAGCCGCTACTTCAGCAGCCTGGACATCCGCCGGTCGGCGAGGGGCTTGCCGCCGGTCTGGCAGGTCGGGCAGTACTGGAACGACTTGTCGGCGAAGGATATTTCGCGGATCGTGTCGCCGCAGACGGGGCACGGCAGCCCGGTGCGCGCGTGGACCCGCAGCCCCGACCGCTTCTCGCCCTTCAGCCGGGCCGCCTTCTGCCCCACCGAACGCTCGACGGCGTCGGTCTCGATCTCGCGGATCGCCTCGGCGAGGGTTTCCAGCGCGCCTTCGCCGAGCTTGCCGATCGTGGCGTACGGCGAGAGCTTCGCGCGGTGCATGATCTCGTCGGAGTAGGCATTGCCGATCCCGGCGAGCAGCGACTGGTCGGTGAGCGCCCACTTCAGCCGGGTGTTCTTGCCGGCGAACAGCTCACGCAGCTGGGCGGCGTCGACGGCGAGCGCGTCCGGGCCCAGCCGCGCCACGCTCGCGATCTCCTGCGGGTCCTTCACGATCCACACCGCGAGGCCCTTCTTCGTGCCCGCTTCGGTGAGGTCGAAGCCCGGCCCGGTGGCGGACTCGAGGTGCACGCGCAGCGAGATCGGGCCCTTCCCCGGCTTCAGCGGCGCCGCGGCGAGGCCGTCGGACCAGCGCAGCCAGCCCGCGCGGGCCAGGTGGACGACCAGGTGCAGGTCGCCGGCCACGACGTCGAGGTGCTTGCCGTGCCGGGTCGCGCCGGTGATCTCGCGGCCGTGCAGCTCGGTCCACGGCGGTGTCGCCGTCTTGAGCACGCTCAGCGATGCGACATCGATGCGGAAGATCGTCCGGCCCACGGCGTTCTCGCGCAGGTGGTGAGCCAGTGCTTCGACCTCGGGTAGCTCGGGCATGGCTCCAGTGTCCTACTCGACCGGGTGAAGCGGCCCGTCGAAGTCCGGCAGCGAGTGCCGCTGGATGGTCTTGGAGATCTTCTTGACCTCGCCCTGCACGGTGAACATGCCGCGGATGGTGCCGACCCAGCGCTCGGACGGCCTGTCCCCGGTCACGTCGCCCTCGGTCTCCGCGACCACCGTCCACGGGCGGCGCAGGATCCACCGCAGCGGGAAGAACAGCACCACGAGCAGCAGCGCCAGCAGCACCCACGCGGGGACGTTGACCTGGTCGGGCGTCCACACGATGAGGATCACCGCCAGCAGGGCGGTGACGACGATCATCGCGATCCCGGGCCCGTAGCTGCCCGCCACGTCGTGCTCGAAGTCGTCGGCGGTCGCCGGTGCGCGCCATTCCATCTGGGCACGGACCACCCAGTCGCGGCCGTCTTCGCCGCGTACCAGCCGGTTCATTCAGTTGCCTCCCGGGGCGCCCGCAGGGTGAGCGTCCTCAACGTTACCGTGCCGCGGCTCACCCGCGCGAGGGAGGAATCGGACATCTCGCCCGCCGGAGGGGATCACCGCTGATCAAGAACCCGACGGCGGGGCCGCGGTCGCGTCCGCCGGTTCGCCCGACCCGGTGACGGAGGACGCGCTGCCCGGGCACGGCTTCTCCGAAGTCGGCGTCACGGTCGTCGACGGTTCGGGCGATGTCCCGGTCGTACCGGACTCGTCGTCCTTCGGCGCCGGCTTCTCCGCCTCGTCCGACGACGGGACCGGCTTGCCGGGCCGGCCGGTCGGCGACAGCTCGGGCCCCTTGGCGTCCTCCGGGACGGGCTCGTCGGTGGACTCGGTCGTCATCGTCATCTCGGGCCTCGAGGTGTCCAGCCGCGGCGAGGTCGCCGGCGGCTGGTCGGACGCCAGGTAGGTCGTCGACGTGAGGTCTTCGCGCGGAGCCGGCTGGGCACCGGCACCACCCACTTCGGAGACCGGGACGTCCCCGGCCACCGGCACCTGCGGGACTTCGTTCGCGGCGACCTGCCGCTCCCCGCCCCGCGACCGGGCCGGGACCGCGGCCCCGGTGCCCCGCCCGTTGAGCACGCCGATGCCGATCCGCGGCTCCGGCGGCGCCTGGGGCGGCGGCTGGTGGTGCGTCTCCGACGGCGGCACCACGACGAGCTCGGGCGCCCCGCCGGACAACCCGACGTCCTGCACCGGCCCGGACCCGAACAGCACCGGCCCGGCCGCGACGCCCACCGCACCCACCGCGGCGGTCGATGCCAGCGCCAGCCCGATCTTCACCTTCGACCCGACCAGCACGCCCTTGACCGTCGCGCCCAGCCCGGCCAGCACCCCGCTGCCGCCCAGCGAAGCGGCGGCCGGCACCAGCAGCACCAGGACGCCGGCGTGCGCCCGCAGCGACGAACAGACGTCCCGCAGCTCGTCCTGCGTCGCCCGGCACGACGCGCAGCCGTGCAGGTGTGCCTTGATCCGCTCGGCCTCGGCACCGGTGACGCTGCCCGCGGTGAACCCGCCGAGCTTTTCGACGACCGCCCGACACGAATCCGGCCCGCGGCTCACCGAAAGGTGCGCCTGCAGGTACGCCGCGCGCAGCCCCTGCCGGGCCCGGCGGGCCAGCGCGGCGGTCGCGTTCGCGCTCAACCCGAAGTGGGGAGCGACCATCGCCGGCTGCTCGCCCTCGACCTCGGTCTGCCACAACACCGTCCGCCACCGCTCCGGCAAGCTGGTGAACGCCGTCGTGATCAGCGAATGCTCGGCCGTGCGGGCGTGCGTGTCCGCACCCGCCCCGGCGCGGAAGGTCAGCTCGTCGTCGGACACCGGGACGTCCCGGCGGGCACCGTGCCACTCCCACGACACCCGGCGGGCGACGGTCAGCAGGTAGGCGCGGACGTAGTCACGGGGACCGGCGCCCCGGCGGAGGGCCTGCAGGACGCGGAAGAACGTCTCCGCGGTGATGTCCTCGGCCTCGGACCGATCGGCCGCCAGGCTCTGCGCGAGCCGGCGGACCGCGGCGGCGTGCAGCTCGAACAGCTCCCCGAACGCGGCGTCCTCGCCGTTGCGGAGCCGTTGCAGCAGTGCCTGCTCGTCGGATTCCGAGGCCGCTGGTGGCGGCACCGTGCCCAGCTCGGTCATCCGGCCCGGCACCTCCTCCCCGAAGGTCTCCCCATTCGGTCGAATGGAGACACCATACGGAGGGAATCAGCCGTCGTCACCCCTTGTACGCCAGCTGTGACACCGAAGCACCGGTCCGGGAACGGGGGGACCCGGTGACGAGCCCCTCACGGCGAGGGTATAGAGTTCTCCCCATCAGCAAGGCAGTGCGGATGTAGCGCAGCTGGTAGCGCATCACCTTGCCAAGGTGAGGGTCGCGGGTTCGAATCCCGTCATCCGCTCAGGAACAAGGGGCCGTGCGTCCGGGAAACCGGACCGCGGCCCCTTGTTCATTTCACCCGGTCGGGCCGAACTCCCGGGGCCTTCGTCAGGCCTCAGGAGTCTTCCGCGGGTTCAGAGCTCGTAGGTGTCGAGGATCGTGGGGGCCACCGGCGTCAGGTGGGGGTCTTCGCGCTCGGTCACTTGGCCGCGGGCCATCCGGTAGACGCGGAAGTTGTTGTCGTTCTCCGTGTCCTGGTCGTCCCAGGTGAAGAGCAGGCCGTACGAACCCGGGGCCAATTCGCCCGCTCGGGTGAAGAGCGTCAGGAGCTCGGCGGCCTGGGCGCCGTGCTTGTCGAACCCTCCGAAGTGGAGCATGGGGATGCCCGCGCTCCAGCGGAGGTCGACCAGGTCGAACTCGGCCGCGTCGCGGATCGCGCGGTGCACGCGGTCGACCAGGCGCTCCAGGAGCGCCGCGTCGTCGTCGCCGCTCGCGGTCGCCTGGATGGTCACCCAGCCGTGGTATTCGAACACCCGCAGAACGGTAGCAAGGCCTAGCGGGCCAGCGCCGACGGCTTCCCGTCACGGCGCAGCACGTTCGACAGCACCCCTTCGCCCAGCCGCTCGAACGCCGGCACCAGCTTCTCGCCGAACACGCACAGGGTCCGCTCCCACGGGTGGCCGAGCGTGCCGTACGAGAAGTCCGCGGCCAGGAACAGGTGGTAGTCCGCGCGCGGGAACACCGGCACCGGCCACCGGGCGCTCCCGGACATCAGGTGCGGACGGACGCGGTAGGACTGGTGCTGCCAGTGCAGCGCCCACATCCAGTCGTCCGGGCCGCAGACCTCGCGGAACGCGGCCAGCGCGATCGTCGCGACCTGGTGCTCCTCGACCGCGTACGGGCCCAGCCGGAACTCCGCCGAGGCGCGGTCCAGGTTCCCGGGCGAGAGGTCCCACGTCCGCGACGGCGCCGGCTCGCGGAAGCCCGGCCAGGCGTGCGCGTAGGTGCTCGGCCAGAACGCCAGCTTGTCGTACACCCAGTACCAGGCGGGCTCGTCGACGACGCGGGAGACGGCTTCCCAGGCAGCATTCACTTGAGACCTCGAGTCGGCCAGGCGCGGAAGAACACGCGAAAGCTTCGTGTTCGGCCTCCGGTTTGTCCAGTCCCGGCCGGTCCGCCGCGAGGTGTGTCACTCATCCGGGTGGGTTCCGCCAAATGGTCACGATGGGGAGGCGCCGGGACGACGCCCGGCGCCTCCCCGGGTCAGGCCGCGTCCCAGAGGGTGAGGAACGCCGAGGCCTCGCTGCGGGCCCACGGCCGCATCCGGGCCCGGTCGCGCGCCGAGAGCTGGTACTCCTTCCCGCGGCGGACGTCGATCACCAGCGCCTCGCCGCCGGGGAGGATGTCCGGCATCGCCTCCTCCAGCACCCACAGCGCGAGCTGCGCCGACGCCTTCGCGAGCGGCTCCTCCTTGAAGTAGAGCCAGGTCGCGTACCGGCGGCCGTCGCTCTTGCGCAGGCCCAGCTGCGGGCTGACGCCGATCTCCAGCTCCCCGATCCGGCACCGGCCGCGCCCGACCTCGACCAGCTTCGGCGACTTGCGGCCGAGGTACTGCAGCCAGCCTTCGGCGATCGCCGCGTAGTGCGGCTTCGTCCGCTCGTCGGCGGCGTTGACGAGGGCGCGCAGTGCCACCTCGTCCTGGTTCGCCGCCCGGCCGGAGCGGACCGCGTTGGCCGCCCGCCGGTAGTAGTTGAACGCCGCGCGCGCCGGATCTTCGTACTGACGGCGCTGCCGCCGGACGAACGACGACCGCGACGGCCCGGCACTCGCGCTGTAGCCCACGAACGTGGACAGGGTGATGTAGGCCATGGCCCTGCCTTCCTCCATCACGCCACCCGCGGTCGCGGGCGGCATCTCCCCTGGACAACGCCAATTTTAGAACACATGTACGACAGTTTCCGGGTCCTGACGGGTGACGGCGGCACGTCCCGGTACCCCCGCGGCGACGATTCGGGATCGTCCGTGCAGAGGACTCCCGAAACCGCGTTCCGTGCGCTACGTTGCCGATCAACCTCGAACAGCAACTTCTCAGGTCGGCCGCGCGTGCCAGACTGATGCCCCGAACGGTGGATGGGGGTCTACTCATGAGCTGGCAGGACGACCTGCGCCGGCTGGACGCGGACCTGGCGGCGGGGCGCATCGAGCCCGCCGCCCACCGCAAGCAGCGGGACGAGCTGCTCGCGCAGGCTTCCGGGTCGACGGTGGCCTCGCCCGTCCCGTCGCCCCTGCGCCGGCCCGCGACCGCGTGGCAGAGCAAGAATCCCGCGGCGCCGACGGAGGCCCTGCCGGCGCAACGGCAGGAACCGCCGTCGAACCCGCAGGGCTACCAGCCGTCCCGGCCGCAGGTACGCCCGCCGCTGCCCGCGCCGCCGTGGCAGCGCACCGGGCCCGGGGTGCCCGCCGTCGCGGACCACCTGACCACGGCGCCGAGCCCGGCGGACATCAACCCGACGCGGTACCTGAGCGTCGAGGGCCCGCTGCCGGACCGGCCGCAGCTCAGCCGGTTCCCGCCGACGCACCCGCGCGGGGAGCAGGCACCGCCCAGACCGGAGCCGCCGCCGCCGGACGAGGCGGGCAAGCACCGCTGGGACGAATCAGCCGGCCGCCGGCGTCCGGTCCGGCTCTTCCTCGCCCTGGGTGTGCTCCTGGTGCTGGCGATGATCGCCGGCGGGATCGCGTGGCTCGGTTCCGGCTCGGACCAGGCGGCCTCGCCGTCGAGCGCGCCGTCGTCCGGCTCCGACGCCGTCCGCACCCCGCCGCTGGACGAGCGGGTGCCGCAGATGCCGGGCAAGCAGAACCCGAACAACTCGACGATGTCCGTGGCCAAGGGCCTCGAGCTGGGGCTCTACCCGGCGTCGACGGCGGACCTGCTGAGCGCGAACGGGGCGAGCAAGGTGATCTACCGGGGCGCCGCCGACGGCGACGTCTCGTACCTGGTCCTGGTCGTGCCGACGGGCAGCCCGGCCAACGCGCAGGCCGTCGTCGAGAAGCTCTACCAGGACGCGCTGGCGGGCGGCTTCCGGTCGGTCCAGTCGGCGTTGCGCACGGTTTCGGGGAAGGACCGCGACACCTTCCTGAACACCACCTGGTACGGCTCCGGCAACAACGTCGTGAGCATCGGGATCGCCGAACCGGACCGCGGGCAGGCGGGGCTGAGCAGCGAACTGGACAAGGCCGTGGACGCGCTCGAGGCGGTCCTCCCGGTCAGCTGACCCCGAACCGACCCTTCCGACCTCGGCGGGCCGGGCTGAGTGCACAATGATGCGGGAGCTGGCTGGGCTGGCAACGCTGACGAGAAGGGGGCCCGGTTTGTCCTGGCAGGAGCAACTACGCCAGTTGGACGAAGAGCTGGCCGCGGGTCAGATTTCGGCCGACGACTACCGGCTGCGGCGGGACAGCGTGCTGTCCGCGGCGGTCAACGTCGATCCCCAGGCGAGCCAGACCGGGTCCAGTGAGTCGGAGAGCACTCACATCATCGCCCCGGTGACGCCGCCTCCCGGCCAGCCGCAGGCCCCGGCCGCGCCGTCGGGCGACCAGACCCAGATCGTCAACACCTCCTTCGACGGCGAACGCACCCAGGCCGTCCCGCAGGGTCCCCCGCCCCAGGGCTGGGCGCCGGCCGGCCAGGGCGACGCCGAGCGCACGCAGGTCGTACCGGGCGTGCCGCCGCAGGCCACCGCGGGCGGGTACCACCCGGGCGGCCACGGTTCGGGCGGGTTCCCGGCCCAGCAGCCGCAGTACGCGCCGCCGCCGCACCTGTCCGGTCCCAACCAGCAGATGCCGTGGGCCGCGCCCGCGCAGAACACGAGCACCCCGTGGGGCGGTTCGGACTTCCCCGCCGACACGAGCTGGGTCGGCCAGGGGCCGGAGCCGTCGTTCGAGACGACCCCGGCCAAGGGCGGCAAGAAGATCATCGCGATCGTCGTCGCGGTCGTCGTGCTGGCCGGGCTCGGCGTCGGCGGCTACTTCCTCTTCTCCGGCAACGGCAACGAGCCGACGCCGCCCGCCGCGCAGTCGTCCACCGCGCCGCCGCCCCCGACCCAGAAGCCGAAGGACGACCTCGAGATCGCCAAGCTCCCCGGCGACGTCAAGGAAACCACCGACTTCGCGAAGTTCGACGACTTCGAGGCGCGCAAGGTCCTCACCGACGAGGAGAACGACGCCCTCGCCGCGGCGAACCCGACCACCGCGCGGATGTCGGTGTCGAACCTGCCCTCCGGCGTCACCGTCGTGGTGGTCACCGCGAAGACCTCCGGTGCGTCGGCCGCGAACAACGCGGTCGACAAGCTCGGGACGCTGCAGGCGAAGTACAAGCTCACGAAGTACACCGGCACCACGCCGCCGAACGTCGACGTCGTGCAGCTCGTCAAGGAAGACGGCAGCGCCCTGATCCGGGCCCACTACGTGCACAAGCAGACCGTGGTCCGCGTGCAGGTGAACGGGGCGGACATGGCCGGGGTCTCGCAGGCCTTCGACGAGATCCTCGCGAAGCAGCTGGCAGAGCTGCCCGCCAACGGCTGACATGGCGGTTCGCCGGTTCGTCGCCTGCACCGTGGTCACCCGGGACCGTCTGGGGGCCGCCGAGGTGCTCGCCGCGTCGTACCGCGCGCACCACCCCGGGCACGAGTTCACCGTGCTCGTGGCCGACGACGGCGCCGCGCCCGGCGAACTGGACCTCGATCCGGAGGAGTACTTCCGGCTGGTCACCTGCCACGACGGCGCCGACCTGGCGGACGTCCTGCGGCCGCTCCTGCTGCGCAGCTTGCTCGAGCGGTTCGACGTCGCGGTCCTGCTGGACACCGACATCGAGGTCCACGCGCCGTTCGAGGACGTCAGCGCGCTCGCGGCGGACCACGGTGTCGTCGTCGCGGCGGCGCTGCTGGCCCCGCTCCCGCGGGACGGTCTCGAACCCGAGGACGTCCCGGGCGTCTACGACGGCTTCCTCGCCGCCGGGCCCGCCGCGCGGCCGTTCCTCGACCACTGGGCGGACCGGGCCCGCCGGCGGCCCCCGCACCGGACGGCGGCGACCTGGCGGTGGCCGGACCTGCTGCCCGGCACGTTCGAGCACCTGGTCGTCCGCGATCCCGGGCTCGCCGTCGGATACTGGAACCTGCACGAACGCTCGCCGTCCGAAAGCCGGTTCATCGCCTTCCGCGGCTACGACCCCGAAGCGCCCTGGCTGCTGTCGGCCGACTGCGCGACCCGGCCGCGAGTGCGGCTCTCCGCGGATCCGGTGCTGCGCCGGCTGTGTGACGCCTACGGCGACCGCGTCGGCCCGAGCCGGCCCGGCGAAAGCCGGTTTTCCGCGCTCCCGGACGGTTCGCCGCTCACCCCGCAGATGCGGCAGCTCTACCACGACGCCTGGGTACGCACGGAAACGCCGGACCAGCCGGCCGAAAAGCTGCCGCCGCACCCCTTCGGCGACGACGGGGGCCGCGCGTTCCGGGAGTGGCTGACCGAACCGGCGAACCCGGTCGACGCCGCGGGCGGGATGACGCGGCTGGCGGCCGAGGTCTGGCGCGCCCGCGTCGACCTGCAGGCGGTGTTCCCCCACCCCCGCGGCGAAAGCGCGCCCGGCTTCCGGCAGTGGTGCGCGACGCACGGCGTCGCCGAAGGCCTGCTGCCCGAGTGGGCGCTTCCGGTTCCCGCCGCCGCGCCGCTGGCGCCGGTCGGCGACTTCGGGGTCAACGTCGTCGGCTTCCTCACCGCCGAACTCGGGCTCGGCGAGATGGCCCGGCTGATCCAGCGGATGATCGTCCGGGCCGGCATCCCGATGGTGTCGGTCGTCGAAGAGCGGTCCATCGCCGGCTCGGTCCGCACCGGGCTCGCCGTGCCGGACAGCGTCGGCCCGCCGCGGTTCGGGGTCAGCCTGCTGACGGTCAACTCCGACTTCACGCGGGTGGTCGTCGACAGCCACCCGGACGCCGCCGCCGGCCGCTACCGGATCGGGCTGTGGGCCTGGGAACTCGAGGACTTCCCGGCCGGGATGCACGACGGGTTCGCCTTCGTCGACGAGGTCTGGACCCCCAGCGAGTTCGCCACCCGGGCGATCGCGGCGCACTCGCCGGTCCCGGTCCGGACCATTCCGGTGCCGGTGCCCGACCCGGGCCCGGTCACCCGGGAACCCGACGGGACCACCCGGTTCCTGTTCGTCTTCGACTTCAACTCGACCGGCGGCCGGAAGAACCCGTGGGGCGTCGTCGAGGCCTTCCGCCGTGCCTTCCCCGGCCGCGAAGACGTCCGGCTCGTGCTGAAGGCGACCAACGGGCGGCGGAACACCGCGGCGGTCGAACGGCTGCGGCGCGCGATCGACGGCGACGCGCGGATCGAGCTCGTGGAGCGGTACCTCACCGTCGCCGAACTCGACGCCCTGTATGCCAGGACCGACGCCTACGTGTCACTGCACCGGAGCGAGGGGTTCGGGCTGACGGTGGCCGAGGCGATGGTCAGGGGGCTGCCGGTGATCGCGACGGACTACTCGAGCACGACCGAGTTCTTCGGTCCGGAGTCCGGCTGGCCGGTGCCGTTCACGATGACCGGCGTCGGCCCGGGCTGGCCGCCCTACCGCAGTGACGGCCGCTGGGCCGACCCGGACCTCGACGCGGCCGCCGGAGCCATGCGCGCCGTCGCGGACGACCCGGCCGAAGCCCGCCGGCGCGGGGCGGCCGCCCGTGCGCACATCCTGCGCACGCACCCGGAGGACGTCACGGTGGCGTGGCTGCGCGAGCGGCTGGGCGAAGCGCACCGGACCTGGCTCGCCCGGCAGGCACCCGAGCCGCCGCCGCGGTCGCCGCTGGCCGCCCGCGCCCGCCGCCTGCTGCGGCCGGTGGCCCGCCGGATGCGGGTGACGTCGTGACGCGGCCGGGCGGTCCGCAGCAGACGATGCTGCCGGTCTACGAAGCCTTCCTCCCCCGCGAGCACGCGCTCTACCGGCCACGCCACGGCGGAAAGCAGCTCGTGGCGCTGATCTGCGCGACCGTCTTCTTCCTGACGCCGAACCTGTCGGTCGTCTTCGGCGCGCGGCCCGGCGAGTTCGAAAACCGGGCGCTGACGCCGTTCCCGAGCCTCGGGCAGGGCTGGTCGTTCTTCCCGCAGCTCGGCAACTGGGCGACCGACCACCTGGTGCTGCGCGAGCAGGCCGTGCACACCGCCGACGGCATCAGCCGCGGGGTGTTCGGCGAACCGCCGCCGCTGAACCAGGAACACCAGCAGGGCCCGCTGCAGGTGCCGGGCGACACCAAGCTCGACCCGCGCCAGTTCCCCACCGTGATCGAAGGCAAGGACGGCTGGCTCTACCTCGGCGACGAGGTCACCAGCCACTGCGTGCCGACCGAGAACCTGGACACCACGTTCGACCGGCTGCGCCAGTTCCGGGACGGGATCGAGGCGTCCGGCCGCCAGCTGGTCGTCGTCATCGCGCCGGACAAGGCGACCATGGTCCCGCAGCACCTGCCCGACAACTACCTCGGCAAGGACTGCCACGACAGCGTCCAGAACGACTTCTGGCGCCGGGTCGACGCCGAGAACTTCATGGTCGACCTGCGCAAACCCCTCCAGGACTGGGCCAACCGCAAGGGCCAGCCGCTCTACGGCCCGCAGGACGCCCACTGGAACGACGAAGGCGCGATCACCGCGGTCCGCGAGGTCACCGAGAAGCTCCGGCCGGGCATCACTTCGAGCTGGCGCGTCCAGCCGAAGGAGAACTGGGAGCTGCCGGCCGACCTGCCCCGGCTGATCGGCCGGACCGGGCTGACCGACGGCACGCACTACGCGCTGATGCCCGACGGCCGGACCGACCTGACCCGCACGATGCCCGCCGACTACATCCCGCCGGTGCACACCGACACCGCGTCCGGGACCGGCACCTACGGCCTCCGCACGGCCTGGCTCGGCGACTCGTTCACCATCCGCACCCTGCCGTACATGGCCGCCACCTTCCGCGACCTGACCGCCATGCACTACAGCACGTCCGACTCCGACAGCGGCGCCGCGATCGCCGACCTGCTCGAGCGCAGCGACGTCGTGGTGGTCGAGTTCGCCGAGCGCGGGCTGATCGCCGGGGCCGCGTCGATGCTGACGCCGTCCGTGCAGCAGAACGTCTTCCGCGAGCTCAACCGATGACCGCGCCGAACTGTGGGATTGTGCATGTCTTCTGACCAGCTGGCCGCCGCGCTGGCCCGCCTCGACGAACACCGCGAGCTGCACCTGCCGCTGCGCAAGACCGACCTGCTCGGCCGGCTGGCCCTGCGGTTCCTGTGGAAGCGTCAGGTGAAGTGGCAGATCGAGGCCAACCTGGCCATCCGGGACGCGCTCGCCGCCGTGCACCACACCCAGCGCGAGCTGCCGGCCGACGCCGTCCGCCACGCCGAGCTGGCGCACGAGGTCGAGCTGCTGCGGCAGCAGGACAAAACCATGACCGCGGGCCTGAACCAGCGGCTGTACGCGGGTCTCGGCCGGATCGAATCGCAGCTGTCCGAGCTGAAGCTGCAGCAGGCGGAGACGGCCGAGCAGGGTGACGACACCGAGCTGCGGCTGAAGGCCCTGGAAGCGCAGGTCGCGGCGCTGACCTCGGCGGCGGCCGACGCCCGGTTGCGGCACGCCCAGCTGGATGTCGCGCTCGACCGCGTGCGGGCCGGGCAGGCGGTCACCGAGGTGGCCACGGACGTCGCCGACCGCGAGTCATTCCTCGAACTGGCGCTCTCGCAGCTGCTCGACGGGCCGGAAAGCCGCGTGCGCGAAGCCCGCAAGACGCACCTGCCGCTCATCACGGCAGCGCGGGAGGCGGGCGCCAACGGCCCGGTGTTCGACGTCGCGCCGGGCCGCGGCGAATGGCTCGAGGTGCTTCGCTCGGCGGACCTGCCGTACCTGGCGGCGTCGGACAACAAGCTGGTCCGGCAGCACTGCGCGGGGCTCGGCCTCGACGTCGCCGCGCAGGAGCCGCTGGCCGCGCTGGCGGCCGTGCCGGCCCGCTCGCTCGGCGCGGTGACCGCCTTCCGGTTCGCCGAACGCCGGACGCCCGACGCCCTCGCGCGCTTCGCCGACCTCGCCGCGACCGCGCTGCAGCCCGGTGGCGTGCTCCTGGTCGAGACGCCGGGACCCGGCGCGGAGACGGAGTTCCGGCTGGACCCCTTCGCGCGGAAGCCGTTGCACCCGGTCTACCTCCGGTTCGTCGCCGAGGCGGCGGGCTTCCCGGAGGTCGACGTCCGCGAGGTGGCCGCCGCCGACGGTCTCGGTGAGCGCCTGTGCCTGATCGCCCGTCGATGACCGCCCGGGCCACCATGTGGACCCCGCTGCCGCCTCGGACCAGCGGGATCGCGGACTACAGCTACCACCTCACCGAGGCCCTGTCCGAGCTGCTCGACGTCACCGCGATGACCGACGCGCCGGGCGCTCGGGTGCCCGCCGGTGTCCGGCTGCTGGAGGCGGACGAGCCGTCCGAAGGCGTGCCGGTCTACCACATCGGCAACCACGCCGGCGTCCACGGCGAGATCTACCGCCGGGCGATCGCGGACCCGGGTGTCGTGGTGCTGCACGATCCGTCCCTTTTGGACTTCCACGCCGGGATCCTCGGCAGTGTCGCCTCCGAGGCCTTCCGGGAAGAAGTGCGGTACGCGCACGGGCCGATCTGGGGCCACCAGCACGACCCGGCGCTGCTGCACGGCCTGCCGGCGATCGAGGTCGACGGCGTCAAGACCCTCGACCACGGCACGCTGACCCTGGAACGCCGGCTCGTCACGACCAGCCGCGGGGTCGTCGTCCACGACCCGCAGACCGCGGAGTTCCTCCGCGCCCGGTACCCCGGGATCCCGGTGCACGCCGTGCCGCACGGCGCTCTGCTGCCGGACCCCGCGCGCCGCGAGCCGGTGCGGGCCGGGCTGGGCTGGACCGACGACCAGGTCGTCTTCGGCGTCTTCGGCAGCCTGGCCGGGCACCGGCGGGTGACCGCCGCCGTGCTGGCCTTCGCCGAGCTGCGCCGCCGCTGGCCGAACGCGCGGCTGCTGATCGCCGGGCACGCCGGGGACGCCGGGGTGCTCGACCAGGTGCGGCAGGTGGTCGAGGCGAGCGGGTTCCCCGACTCCGTCCACTTCGAACTGTCGCCGGCGGAAGACCGCCTCGACGACCTGATCCTGGCCGCCGACGCCGTGGTCAGCCTGCGGTGGCCGACCGCGGGCGAGACCAGCGGCACGATGCTGCGGGCGTTCGGCGCCGGGCGCGTGGTGATCACCAGCGACCTCCCGCAGCACCGGCACTACGACAGCGCGTTCTGCTGGACCGTGCCGACGGCACCGGCCGGGGAGGCGGCCGAGCTGTACCGGCTGCTCGAACGCGGGATGTGCTGGCCGGAGGAGCTGCGCGCGGCCGGGGAGCTGGCGCGGAAGTGGACCGGGGAGAACGCCACCTGGGCGATCGCCGCGCAGGGCTACGCCGACGCGATCTCGGCCGCGGAGAACTTCGTTGCGCCGCAAGAAAAGCGGCGGCCTGGCGTGAACGTCTTCGCCGACGTCCGCGCCACCACCGGCCTGTCCGAGGCGGCCCGCCGGTACGTCCAGGCGATGGCCACGCACGGCACCGAGCTGACGTTCACCGAGTTCAACAGCCAGGCGCCGTTCCGCACGATCGAGATGCCGCCGGAGGTCGCCGCCCTGCGCCGGGGCAAGGAGTTCGACGTCGACCTGTGGCTCGTCAACGTCAACGAGTGGCAGCTGATCCCGGAGCACGCGCTCGACCGCTACACGATCGCCGTGTGGGCGTGGGAGCTGCCGGAACCGCCGGTGCACGCGCTGCCGCACCTGCCGGGCATCGACGAGCTCTGGCTGATCTCCCAGTTCGTCTCGGACTCCTTCCGCACGGTGACCGACATCCCGATCACCGTGGTGCCCAACGTCGTCCCCCAGGCGCCCGACGTGACCGGGGACCGCGCGAAGTTCGGCCTCCCCGAGGACGGCCTCATCGTGCTGTTCACGTTCAGCGCGTCCTCGAGCGACGCCCGGAAGAACCCGTGGGCGGTGCTCGAAGCGTTCCGCCGGGCGTTCCCGCCGGAGGAGCGCGGCACGAAGGCGCACCTGGTGTTCAAGGTGAACGACCTCCAGCGGTTCCCGGAGCTGGACGCCTCGCTGAGCGCGGCGATCGCTTCGGTGGGCGGGACGCTGCTGCGGCGCGAGATGTCCCGCACGGACATGGACACGCTGCTGGCCACCTGCGACGTCTACACGTCCCTGCACCGCTCCGAAGGCTTCGGGCTCGGCATGGCCGAGGCGATGGCGATGGGCAAGCCGGTGGTGGCGACCGGGTTCGGCGGCAACGTCGACTTCATGCCCCCGGGCGCGGCGGCGGTCGTCGGGTACGAGCCCCGCGCGATCGGCCCGAACGACCACCGGTTCGGCGGCGGCTTCGGCGATTGGTACACGGTCGGGCAGCTGTGGGCGGACGCGGACGTCGACCAGGCCGCGCGCTGGCTGCGCAAGCTCGCCGACAGCCCGCGGCTGCGGGAAGAGATGGGCGCGAAGGCGATCGAGGCGATCCGCGACTTCTGCAGCCCCGCGGCGGTCGCGAAGGTGATCAACCGGCGGCTGGCGGAGCTCGCCCGGGACGGCGCCAAGCGGCACATGCGCCGCTGACCGCCGCTCCAACTGCCGCTCCTCAGGTCGCGAATGACTCATTCGGGACGTCGGAGCGCCGCGCATAGGAGATTGGGACGCCGGAAGTCCATGAAACACTGTGAGAAAAAAACAAACCTAAAAAAGCAAGAGAGCTGCC